>CALIFM010000027.1 GCA_938021685.1 uncultured Gammaproteobacteria bacterium
ATACGGGTATACCGACGTTTTTTAGAGCGTCTTACCAACAGGATCTATCTGCAGTAGACATTGGCCTGGTTGGTGTGCCGTTTGATGGAGGTGTGACCAACCGCCCTGGAGCGCGCCATGGGCCGCGTGAGATTCGTAATCAATCCAGCCTCATTCGTAAGATGAATCAAGCGACAGGGATCTCGCCGCATGAGCGTTGCCGAGTGGCTGACATTGGTGATGCGGTGGTGGCGCGGCCATATAGCTTGGAATCTAGTCATAACGAAATCCAAGCTTTTTACGAGCAGGTACATCAGCATGGAGTGCTTCCATTAACAGCAGGGGGCGATCATTCCATTACTTTGCCTATCTTTCGTGCGATTGCTAAGGGCGGCCCTGTTGGTATGGTGCATTTTGATGCACATTGCGACACGGGTGATGATTATATGGGGTCTAAGTTTCACCATGGCGCGCCGTTTAGCCGTGCGGTGGAAGAAGGCTTACTTGACCCGAAGCGGACAATCCAAATCGGCATTCGTGGCTCGTTAAATGACCCTGATGTGTGGAAATTTAGCCACGATGCAGGTATGCGAGTAATTTACATTGAAGAATACTTAAAGATGGGCTTTGAGGCGGTGATTAAAGAAGCGCGGCGCATTGTCGGTGATGGGCCGACCTATATTAGCTTTGATGTGGATGCGCTCGACCCCGTGTTTGCGCCTGGTACGGGCACACCTGAAGTAGGTGGTTATTCGACTTTGGAGGCGCAGATGATGATTCGCGGCTTAAGTGGCTTGAATTTAATAGGCGCAGATGTGGTGGAAGTGGCGCCGCCATTTGACCCGAGCGGGGTGACGGCCTTGGTGGGCGCAACCATGATGTTTGAGCTACTTTGCGTGCTGTCTGAGCAGTTTTCCCTTAAGGGCTAGCCTGTTCTTCGGTGGGCTTTTCACGTGGTGTGACTAAGGCCATGCCTATTAGCAATAAGACAAAAGCAGCCCATGCCCATAAAGAATGCGTTTCGTCGAAAATAACCATGCCCCAGAAAATACCTGCCACCGTTATGACATAGGTGGATAAGCTGGCAAATACGGCGCCAGCGAGCTTAATTAGCATGAGGAACAGTGTGTAGGCGATGCAACTGGCTAGTGCCATGCCTAACATGGCCCACTCAACGTGTCCGAAGGGCAGTTGTAAACTTACCCAGGCGCCTTGTGCGAGGCTTAAGGGTAACAAACCGAGGCTGGCGACCAGTAAGCTGCCTGTGAGTAGTGCAACCATGTCAGTGTCTTGTGGGATAAATTGATCAATGTATAAGTTTTCAAAGGTGTAAAACACCCCCGCTAGCAGTGCCAGCAGCAGCCATACAGTATTGCCTTGGCTTGGTAATGTTGCCCCTGGCGCCAGTAGTAGCAATATCGCAACAAAGCCGATGACGATGCCCAAGGCGCGCTTCGGTTGACAAGTATCAATTCTTAATAGCAGAGAAAAGCCGTAGGTGAGCAGTGGTACCACGGTGGTAGTGACGGCTAAGATGCCCGCAGGAACATGTGAAGCTGAGTAAAAATACAAGGTGCCGGGTACGATCGACCCTAGTATGCCGATGATGATATAGCGTTGCAGGGCGGTTTTGTTGAGTGGTGGCAACTTGCCGCGAACGGCGCAAAACAGCCATAAAAAAACACCGCCCCCAAATGCTTGCCAGAATGATAAACCGATGGGGTGCGCCCCTTGCGAAGTGGCAATCTTAACCAGCGAAAAAGTGCCGCCCCAAACCGCGCCGATGATAAACACTAGCAGATAAGGGTAAAGCCGAGTGAATAAAGGGGCAGACATGGAGGTATGGGTTTTGATGAGACACTTAACAAAGTGTTGAGTCTGCCTATGATAGTGCTCTGGGTCAATTAAGTTTGAGTATGTATAGCAGCCAGCTAAGGCCTGCTTAATGCTAAGTAAAATATACAAACAAAAGGTGCACCAAACGAGGGATTTCAGGTATCCTTCGCGCCGAATGGGTTTGAGTTATCGCTGTGATGGAAGTAAATGAAATAAAGGCCTCTGTGAGCGCCGCCGCCGAGCGTATTGAAGCGCTCAGGGGGTATCTTTGACTACGCTGGTAAAAAAGAGCGCCTAGAGGAGGTTAACTTGTGTTTGCAGGACGCCGCCGTGTGGGATGACCCTGAAACGGCACAAGGCTTAGGCAAGGAGAAGGCTGCGCTTGAAGGAGTAGTTGAAGTGCTGGATGATTTGCACAGCCGTAATCAAGATTGCGATGAGTTGTTGACGATGGCGCTTGAAGAAGGTGATGATGGCACCATGGCGCAAATTGGTTTTGATTGTAAGAGCGTGGAAGAGGCGTTAGCTAAGCTTGAATTTAGGCGAATGTTCAGCGGCGAGGCAGATTTAAATAATGCGTTTTTGGATGTTCAGTCAGGCTCAGGTGGCACGGAGGCGCAAGACTGGGCCGAGATGCTGTTGCGAATGTATATTCGTTGGGCTGAGGCACAAGGTTTCACGGTAGAGTTGATTGAGCAATCGCACGGCGATGTGGCGGGCATCAAAAGTGCCACTATTAAAGTGGTCGGCGATTATGCTTATGGCAATTTACGCACCGAGCTGGGTGTGCACCGCTTAGTGCGTAAAAGCCCGTTTGATTCAGGTAGTCGTCGCCATACCTCTTTTGCTGGGGTGTATGTATACCCTGAAATTGATGATTCGTTTGAAGTAGAGATTAACCCGGCAGATTTACGTACTGATACCTACCGCGCCAGCGGCGCAGGTGGGCAGCACGTTAACCGTACCGATTCGGCGGTGCGCATCACTCATATCCCCACCAACATTGTGGTACAGTGCCAGAATGATCGATCACAGCACCGCAATCGTGCTGAAGCAATGGCGATGCTTAAAGCGCGCTTATTTGAACGCGAAATGCAAAGCCGTCGCGGCGAACAACAAGCGTTGGAGGATGAGAAGTCAGACATTGGTTGGGGAAGTCAAATTCGCTCGTATGTGCTTGATCAATCGCGGATAAAAGACTTGCGAACAGGCGTAGAAACGGGTAACACGAAGGCAGTATTGGACGGCAGCTTGAACCAATTTATTGAAGCGAGCTTAAAGGCAGGCTTGTAGTTGAAATCATTAAACATGGCCAGCAGCAGTAAAGGCCAAAAAATAAACAGCAAATTGAGTCATGATAGAGAACGACGAAAACGAACAAATTAGCCAGCGTTTGGCCAAGTTAGAGGCTTTGCGTGAGCAAGGTAATGCCTACCCGAACAATTTTAAACGCGATGATTTTATTGCTGATTTTGTAGCGCTTGCAGAAGATAAAACGAAAGAGCAGCTAGCTGAAAAAGATATTAAAGTGCGTTTTGCAGGGCGCATGATGTCGCGGCGGATCATGGGCAAAGCGAGCTTTGCTAATTTGCAAGACATGAGCGGGCGTGCACAAATTTTTGTGCAGCGCGATGCGTTGCCCGATGATCAATACAACGAAGAGTTTAAAAAATACGACATCGGTGACATTCTAGGTGTAGAAGGCACGTTGTTTCGTACTAAGACTGACGAGCTGAGTGTGCGGGTATCATCCATTCGTTTGCTGACCAAAGCGTTGCGACCCTTGCCTGAAAAATTTCATGGTTTGACTGATGCCGAAATGCGTTACCGTCAGCGCTATGTTGACTTGATGATGAACGAAGATGTACGTGATATTTTTGATAAGCGCGCCAAGGCAATTCAATACATCCGTGACTATCTCGTGGGGCAGCGCTTTACAGAAGTGGAAACACCGATGATGCATCCGATCCCGGGCGGTGCAGTGGCGCGCCCCTTTGAGACGCATCACAACACTTTGGATATGCCGCTATATTTGCGCATTGCGCCCGAGTTGTATTTAAAACGCTTGGTGGTGGGTGGTATTGAGCGTGTGTTTGAGATCAATCGTAACTTTCGCAACGAAGGTGTGAGCACACGGCATAATCCTGAATTTACAATGCTGGAGTTTTATCAGGCTTATGCTGATTACGAAGACTTGATTGATTTAACCGAGGACATGTTGCGCGGTTTAATGGAGGAAGTGACGGGCTCTGCGGTGGTGGAATATCAAGGCGAGACTTTGGATTTTAGCAAGGCGTTTGATCGTATGACGATGGTGGAAGCGATTGTTAAATACAATTCAAGTATTACAGCAAAAGATTTGCAAGACTTCGACAAGACTTGTGAAATTGCCAAGAGCATGAAGATCCACGTTAAGGCGGGATATGGGCTGGGTAAGTTACAAACCGAGATCTTTGAAGAAACGGTGGAAGAGCGGCTGATGCAGCCTACGTTTATTACCGCGTACCCAGTGGAAGTGTCGCCCCTATCGCGACGTAACGATGAGAACCCCGAGGTGAGTGATCGATTTGAGTTTTTTGTGGCTGGACGTGAGATTGCTAATGGCTTTTCGGAGCTGAATGACCCTATCGACCAAGCACAGCGTTTTAAAGCACAAGTTGCAGAGAAAGATGCGGGTGATGACGAAGCCATGCACTTTGACGCTGATTATATTCGGGCTTTGGAGTACGGCTTGCCACCAACGGCGGGTGAAGGTATTGGCATTGATCGCTTGGTGATGCTGCTAACTAATAGTGCTTCTATTCGTGAAGTATTGTTGTTTCCGTTGATGCGTCCTGAGGTTTGATGCGCGATTTAATGTTTGTTTAACGCAGCGGTTTATCTATGATTCGACCCCTTGAGTTGTTTATTGGCCTACGCTACACGCGGGCCAAACGACGTAATCACTTTATTTCGTTTATCTCCTTGGTGTCGATGTTGGGCATTGCATTGGGCGTTTGGGCTTTGATTACGGTGCTCTCTGTAATGAACGGCTTTCATAATGACTTGCGCGATCGTATTTTATCGGTGGCCTCGCACGCGACTTTATCGGGTTATAACGGTAATTTGCAAGATTGGCAACAAGCGGAAAAATTAGTGCGGCAAAACCCTGAGGTAAAGGGCAGTGCACCCTATATCTTGGGGCAAGGCATGGTGTCGATGGGCAGCAATGTTAGCGGTGCTTTAATTCGCGGTATTGAGCCAGCTAAAGAGAGCGATGTGTCTGAGGTGCTGGATAAAATTGTGCTAGGCGATGCGACCAGCTTAAGATCAGGTGAGTTTGGCATTATGCTCGGGCAAACCTTGGCCCAACAGATGGGGGCAGGGCTAGGCGATAAAATCACATTGATTGCGCCTAAAGGGCGGGTGACGCCAGCGGGCTTATTGCCACGGATGAAGCGTTTTACCGTGGTGGGTGTGTTTAATTTGGGCATGCATCAATACGATAGTGCATTGACTGTGATTCATTTGGATGATGCGGCTAAGTTTTTAAGTACCAACGGAGCGGTGAGTGGCTTAAGACTGAGCCTAGAAGACACTTTTGAGGCGCCACGTATTCGCCGTGATTTAGAAAAACAAACCAATGATGCGTATTACATTCGTGATTGGACGCAAGACAACGTAAGTTTCTTTAACGCGCTGAAAGTTGAAAAGCGAGTGATGTTTATTATTCTCACCCTTATCATTATGGTGGCCGCGTTTAATATTGTATCTACTTTGGTCATGCTGGTAACGGACAAGCAAGCCGATATTGCTATCTTGCGCACCCTAGGTTTGCCGCCGTTAGGGGTGATGAAAGTGTTTATGGTG
>CALIFM010000028.1 GCA_938021685.1 uncultured Gammaproteobacteria bacterium
GGCATAGAACCCAGCCAGATTGTTTTTGATCCCGGTATCGGTTTTGGTAAAACCAGCCTACAAAACCAGCAGCTTTTACAATCTTGTCAGCCCTTGCGTGCACTGGGTCACCGTTTATTGATTGGGCACTCGCGCAAATCATTTATGAATCAGTACACACACATAGATTACCAAGATCGCGATCTTGAAACCTTGGGTGTTTCACTGGCGTTGTGCGAGCAAGGCGTGGACGTTATCCGAGTGCACGATCCGCTCAGCCATATGCGCGCTTATCGTGCGTGGTCACATATTATCTAAGCCTGTTTTAAACATGAAAGCCCTCGCTCAGCAATTTGACAAGCACCACTTATACGAAGCGGCGGTGCAATGCGTGGAAGCCGAGATTGATATGGTGGATGCTAGCTTTGCCGAGATTCGTGGCCATACAGCTAGCACCTTGCGCGAAGATTTTTGCGGCACGGCGCAAACCAGCGCAGAGTGGGTGCGGCGGCGCGCAAGTAATCAGGGCATGGCTGTTGATCTTGACCCGGCGGTATTACAGTGGGCTAAGCAAAACACCTTGGCCAACTTATCATCTAATCAACACAAGCGCTTAGTACTGCTAGAAAGTGATGTAAAGAAGGTGGCTGCCGAACCAGTGCAAATCATCTTAGCGATGAACTTTAGCTATCAAATTTTTCAAAATCGCGATAGCTTGCGTGACTATTTTATCGCTGCGCGTAGTAGCTTGGATCACGACGGAGTGTTGTTTTTAGACGCTTATGGTGGCTACGACTCATACCGAGAAATTACCGAAGAAACCGCCTGCGAATTACCAGACGGTACCGTATTTACTTATATTTGGCAGCAGGCAAGCTATAACCCCATTGATGGAGAAATGCAGTGTTACATCCATTTTGAATTTGAAGATGGTTCGCGGCAAGAGCAGGCCTTTAGCTATAAATGGCGTTTATGGACATTGCCAGAGCTGCAAGAGTTGCTGCTAGAAGCAGGTTTTGATGAAGTAACTGTCTATTGGGAAGGCACGGATGAAGAAACGGGTGAAGGTGACGGTTGCTATACGCCTAGCAAATTAGGCGATGCCGATGCTTCATGGATTTGTTATCTTAGTGCCCATAATCACTAGCTGAGAGATTGATCATGGCAAAACCCGCAAAAACAGGAATTACCCGTATAGTAAATGCTGCTGGCTACTCTTGGCAGGGCATAAGGTATGCCTATAAAAACGAAGCAGCATTTCGCCAAGAAATATGGCTGGCTGCCGTGCTAGTACCGCTGGCTTACTTGTTGGCTGGTTCCGCCATGCAAGCAGTAGCACTGATTGCGACGGTGTTGTTAGTATTGATGGCCGAGCTGATAAATTCTGCTATCGAAGCAGTGGTGGACCGTATCGGCGATGAGCCGCACCCCCTAAGCGGCGCGGCTAAAGACATGGGCTCCGCGGTGGTACTGCTCGCTATTGCCCTGTTGGTGATGGTGTGGTTTTCGGTGCTAGTATTTGCTTAAGTAGGTTACTCAAGCAAGGGTGGGGCGCGACTAGGCCTTAGGCAGTACTTTCAGCGCTCTCTTTTTCTTTCTCAGCAATCTTTTCGCGCACCATTTCCATGTCAAGATCGGTGGCGTGGGTCACTAATTCATCTAAACCCGAGGCAGGTATCGCACCAGCTTGAGAAAACACCACAATTTGCTCTTTAAACACCATCAAGGTGGGGATAGAGCGAATTTGAAACATGCCGCCTAATTCTTGCTCATCTTCGGTGTTCACTTTAGCAAACACGATCTTGTCATTTTTTTCAGCAGCAGCCTCAAAGGTGGGCGCAAACGATTTGCATGGGCCACACCAAGGTGCCCAAAAGTCGACGATCACAATGTCATTGTTGTCGATTACATCGGTAAAATTGTCTTTGGTTAATTCAATCACCTTACTCATGGGTCGCTCCGAATAGATAAAATTGCATTGTTTAGCGATATGCGGGTGCAAATCATGTATTTCAAGATGAAAACCCAATTTGCGCCTTGCATAGGGCGCTTAATTTACTACACTAAAGCACTTCTCGTGGACAGATAATAAACTGATGAGTAAAGATGACCAACAAATAGCGGCTTATATGATCAACGACGAGCCCTATTATGCTGCGCAGGGCGAAGAGATTGAGTTGTATGAAGCGGCCTATAAAAACGGTATTCCGATATTACTTAAAGGCCCAACAGGCTGCGGTAAGTCACGGTTTATGGAGCATATGGCGTGGCGTTTAAAGCGTCCGCTGATTACGGTATCTTGCCACGATGACTTAACGTCGTCTGATCTGGTGGGTCGCTACCTGATTGTTGGTGGCGAAACCCGTTGGACTGATGGCCCGTTAGCGCGCGCCGTGCGCTGCGGCGGCATTTGTTATTTAGACGAAGTAGTAGAAGCACGTAAAGACACCACGGTAGTCATCCATCCATTAGCGGATGACCGGCGTGTGTTGCCGATTGAAAAAACCGGCGAGCTGATTCAAGCCAACAGTGATTTTTGCTTGGCAATTTCCTACAATCCTGGTTATCAAAGCGTGCTGAAAGACCTCAAGCAAAGCACTCGCCAACGTTTTGTAGCCATTGAGTTCGATTACCCCGATGCAGGGTTAGAGCAGCAAATAGTTGAAACGGAATCAGGTGTCAGCAGCGAGATTGCGCGCCAGCTGGTTAAATTTGCTGGCATGACTCGTAACTTAAAGGGTAATGGTTTGGACGAAGGTGCCAGCACGCGCTTATTGGTGCACGCGGGCAAGTTGATTGTGACGGGGATCGATCCCATTGCCGCTTGTCAAGGGGCGATTACTCAAGCTTTAACTGATGACCCAGAAATGCTGCAAGCGGTGGATGAGCTAAGTGCTTCATTGTTTTGATTTGCATATCCATATGGCTGCTTTGTTGATACTTAAGACATGAGCCAGATTCCGCGCACTTTTATTCAAACCAGCCTAGCGCCACCGCTGGATTATGTTGTCCAGATGTTGCAAGGCAAAGCCAAGGGTTGGCAGTACCAACATTTTGATGACGCAGCCATCATGGCATATTTTGCGGATAATCCATCGGAAGAGTTTCCGAACATGAGAGATAAGTTTTATTCATTTAGCAGCGGCCCGCACCGTGCGGATCTGTTTCGTTATTATTATTTATATTTGCAAGGCGGGGTCTATATCGACAGCGATGCCATGTTGCTGAAAGACTTAGATGAAATTATGGAAGGGCAAGAGTTTGCCAGCGTTAAAAGTTACCATCGTAATCGTGATCTGATTTTTAATGGCTTTCTTGGGGTGACACCAAAGCACCCAATAATGCATGCGGCACTTAAAGATATTTACCAATTAGAGGATAGCGAAATCCAGGCAGATTATTTTGTGGTGTGTTCAAATTTACATTAAATTGTTAGCGCAGCTGATGCGCAAGACGTCAAGTTGTTCCAAGAAAAGCAGCCTAAGCGTTTAAATATTGCGACTACTGCGTATGATGATCAAGACAAGCCCATCATTGCACATTACCGGTACACTAAGATGATTCCTGACACGGCTCGGAATACCCAAGCTATATTTAGGAATATATCGATTTTTGCCAAATATTTAGTGCACATGGGTCGAGGTATAATTACTGCTATGCTAAATAGACTGGGCTAACGCTTCTCAGCTGCTTCGAGCTCAATTTTTTTGGTGCTTAAGATGTTGAATTTAGGTGGAAAAAGGGCTTGTCATCCACATAAAAAACGCCGTTGCCGCGCCAGAGTTTGCCGACAACTATTCATTGTGCAGTGCCTGATGCTTGCCCAGCTCTGTACATGATAATGGCTAGAGTCTGCGCATTGAGTTGAAAAGGGTCATCGCTAGTTTATGGTAAGGTCGCTATTTATGGTGCAATGCGCATGGTGTTAGTTTGGCCACGTTGCTGGAGTTTGACGCCAGCGATATAGTTCACTTTCTGGACTTGAATGCTGTGAAACTGGGTAAATTAACCTCTAAAACATGCCTGGCAATTGTAAATTCTGTTGATATTGGCTTAAACAATTAGATGCAATCGTGACTATTGAGATTTTGCACCAAGATTATATTGAAACTGATTTGAAAGGTAAGTTTGTCTTCAAAAATGACATATGGGGTGCTTTCCAGGGATCAAGAAACCGAGCTAGCTAAGCTGAGATAATTACAGGTGCTGAATTCGTCAAATAAATTAACCGCGCTGTTTTTCACAGGAGGAATTGTGCTTTGGATGTTGATGGCGCTTGTCACTTGGCGGCAAGCTACGGCTTTGCAGGATCGATCGACCTTTGAAAAGGTGCTGCCTCATATAAAGGTTAAGCCCAACGCGCCTTATTTATGGCTAGATTTGGCGCGTACAGAAAAAGCTAGAGATGATCAGCAGCTGCAAGATAATGTGCTGGAGACGGCTTATGAGCTATCTAAGAATAGGCCGTTATTTCTTAAACAGGTATGGAACCAGCAGCTTATAGATGGGGATTATTTAAAAATACCAAAGATCGGTCGTCGCTTGGTCAATATCGATATTAAACACTCTTATTATGAAGTGTTCAATATTGCACATACTATCTTCGGGATTGATGCCTTTATTGAGCAATTTATCCCCGAGAAATTTGAGGACACTAGGCTCAATAAAGCTTCTTATCTAAGGATCTTGTTGTCAGACATGATGAAGCAAGGAGAAACAACGCTGGTTTCGCAAGTCTGGTCAGCTATCGACAGCCAGATACAAGGCAAGCTTGTTGATCGAGGGTTCTTGAATAAGATATATAGCTATTTGTCGCGCGTTGAGGATCGTGCTTCAATTCAAAACATAGCATTGACAGATGCGGTAGCCCAGAACCTTAGTAGTGGTGGCACTGTATCAATGAATTTTGACACGAAAGCTACAGTTAGTAGACCATTTTGCTGGTCTTTTGGTCCGCTTCGAGACATTGATGTTATTGCAGAAGAGGCAATGACCATTTTGCAATCAACGAAGGCCAAGGCAAAGCAGGTCTTTGGAGCAAAGTGTTATTTACCCTTAGCTTCTGACTATGCTCAAACAGTTGATCTGTCTGCCTCGTGGGCTTGGATTGAAGGTGTGCAGCCCAAGTCGATTAGTGCTAAGCTGACGCACTTTAATGACCGCGGCGAGGCTTATGTTTATCCTAAAAAAAGCTATCAATACAGCAGTGATGATGAGCAAGGTGGTTTAGTAGTAGATTTGGGTGTTGATAAAGATACTTTAGGAATCGAGTTTTCATTGCTTTTTACATTTGATAAAACAGGCGAACAAAATGCAATTGGGCTTAGGCAATTTCAGCTGCGACCACGCATTAATTAGGCCACTATTTCGTCCAAGTAATACTTAGGTTTACGCGATGCTCATCATTGTCTCAGTGGCTTTTGTTGAGCCTGAATTGCAATTAAAATTCTGTTACCACCTAGGCAAGCTGGATATAACGCAAAGCCCATTTAGCTTCTGCCAATTTATGGCTGGACAACGCTGGGTTAATAACAGTGCTGTTGGCGGTCTAGCATTGTGCTAGCGTGTTATCAATTTAAAAAGGTTAGTGCGCGGTGAACCACCTTAGAGGCTGGATTTATGGCTATGTGAGCGAGTTTACAACTCGGCTTAGTCATTCACCGCTGGGTGCGCGCTTAGCCACCGGTATATTCTGGTCTGCCCTAGGTTCTATAGTCTCGCGTGGGTCGATGTTGCTTTCTGCTATTTTAGTGGGACGTATTCTGGGCCGATCCGAATACGGGCAATTCGCAATGTTTCAGAATACAGTCGGCTTGCTGGCTACCATGGCGACCTTTGGACTGGGTTTGTCTGCAAATAAATTTATTGCAGTCACCAAGCAAACTGATCCAGATAGGGCAGGGCGCATCATTGCGCTGCTAAGTTGCAGTGCTTGGCTCACTAGTCTAATTTTGGCGACCCTTTTGTTTGTCTTGGCGCCTTATGTGGCTCAGGAAATTTTGCGAGCACCTCAATTGACAGAAGCTATTCAAGCCGGGTCGCTATTACTCATTTTCAGTGGAGTCAATGGTGCGCAGCTTGGTATATTGACAGGTTATGAATCTTTCAAACGCATTGCCTATGTCACTGCTTTGTCTAGCTTGCTTGCATTGCCTCTGACAGTATTCGGTGCGGTCCAATGGGGTTTGATGGGGGTTGTTTGGGCGCTATCATTTAACCAATTCTTGATTTGTCTGCTTTGTGCCCTAGCTATTCGTAAAGAGCACACCAAGCATTCAATTATACCTTCTTATAAGAATTGCTTTTCAGAAGTTGGAATTTTATGGCAATTTAGTACCCCAACAATGCTAACAGAAATCATGTTAAGTGTGGCTATGTGGGGAGGTGCTGCTTTGGTGGTTAGGCAGATGGGCGGCTTTGAAGAATACGGTGTTTATTCAGCTGCGTGGCGAATCAAGCTTTTGCCAGAGGCTTTTTTGGCTATGATGATGGCGCCTGTTTTGCCGGTCATCTCTAGCTTGTTTGGCAAGGATGACAGGGGTTATGGCAAAACGGTAGGGTATTGTTTTGCGATTGCGATGCTAGTGGTAGTGCCCATTTCTTTATTACAGACAGCAGCGCCATCCTTAACGTTGTTGCCGTTTGGCGACGAATATGCAGGCAATGAATATATTGTGCGCTGGATAATGTTGCATGCGGTGGTTTATTCATTGATGTATCCAATGACGCCTATTTTAATCAGTATGGATAAAATGTGGCTTTACTGGCGCGTCCAGTTAGTCAATGTGACTTTGTTTATGCTTGGCACTTGGCTGCTAGTGCCGCACTATGGTGTGGTCGGTTTTATGGGTAGCATGGTGGGAGCATTTTGCCTGGCCAATTTGTTTAACGTGTATTTCCTGTATAAAACATTGCCGGCCGTAATGGCGAGAATCCGCTGGGCAACAACCGCGATATGGGTGCTGGCTTCTTTTGGTTTGGCCGTGTTAGCATCGTTATACCTGCCTTTTCCTGCTGCACTGGGTGTTGGCTTGTTGTTATGTTGTGGGCTTGCTTATGTCCAGAATGAAACAAGAATCAGTACGCGTCACTGACCTTAATTTGAGTTAAATTACTAACAAGGTCAGCGGCGATAAAAAATGTTGAAAGCGCCTATATTGCTAAATATCAAAGATGAGTCAAGCTAGTTGGAGAAACGCAGTTTTGCGGGCGCTCAAGGAGCGGCAGACTGATCAGAAATTTATCGAACATATTGATGATATTTTAGTTTGGCTAGGGAGTATTGATTCTGCGGATGCCAAAACAGATAGATTGTATGCAAAATGCCTAGCACATAGCGGGAGCCGAGCAGCCGTGAGGCTTAAACTACTAAAGGTGCTGGATGCTTATATGTTGGGCTCACCGTTGAGTTTGGCCCATGTATTTGGCTCTAAAGCAATTACTTTGTGTGATCAAAGCGCCATTCGTGTGCGCTATAAGCGATTAACTCACTTGTTTCACCCCGATCGAGATAGTGAGCATGCGCAGTGGCTCAACCCGCGAATGGTGCGTATTAATGAGGCTTATAAGCAAGCTCGGCAATTAAAAAAAGCAAGCGTGGGCGAAGTCAATATTGAAGTAGATGCTATTAATATAAACGCAGCCGCGGCTACGGCGCCAGTCTTTACGGAAGATATTTATTCGCAGCGCGATCAACAGCGTGATCGCTTGTGGGCGCTGTTGCAAGTTAATGTGTTTAATAGGCTGCTAGGTATTAAGCCTGCTAAGATAGTGGGTGTAGGTGCATTATTAGCAGCTGCGGTTTTAGGCATGATGGCACTAGATGTTTACAAGGAAGAGCCGGTGCTTTCGCAGTTGAAGAATGGGCGTGAATCTAATAGCGCGCTAGGGTCTTCTACAGAGACTGATGCCGGTGTTGTTGGTTCTGTGCTGCCTTTGGTTGAAGCAGAGGACAGGAAAATAAGCTCAGAGCTTGATGCACTTATTGCAAGCACTTCAACTAAGCCAGCGCTTTCCATTATGAATACCCGCAAAGGCATTTCTTTATTGGCTGAAAAGCCAGAGTTAATGTCTGAGCAAACTGAGCCTGCAATTGCTGAAGGCCGCAACAAAGGCTCGGGCGTGAATAATAAAGCGATGGATAAAGAGCTGGCGGCACTTAGTGTGAGCACTAAAGGTAAAATAATGAAACAGGTTAATCAACAACAGACGCAAAAGATCAGCTTGCAGTCTAGTAAGGTGTCAGCCAAGGCTTTAATTCCCGCAGCACTGCAAACTATGCTGAAATCAATGCAACAAAGCTTTGCCGCGGCATCCGCAAAAAAATATGGCGACCACTTTGAATTGGATGCTTATCATTTTGGTGAGCAAGGCCGAGACATGATAATTAAGAGGCGTAAGCGCCTTTTTGATAATGTTGAGTCGCCAAGTATTGGTATAAATGTTTTCAATTATGAGGGTGTCCCTGGTTGGTACTTCGTTGAGGGGGACTTGAATACTCGATTCAAAGCTAATGGTCAGTTAATTATGCTGTGTCAGCCTTTTAGCATGAGGGTAATAAATAATGGGCACAAGCTGAGCATTGATTCGATGTTGCGGTTTGTACATATGGAAACAGAGTGTTAATATGCATATAATAATACTGCATTTTGCTTGGATGTAAGTGTGTAAGTCACGATCTGCAATGTCTATTGCTGAATGATAAAAGTACCTTTTTTAGCGAATGAACGGTTGTTTTTTTCTGTTTTTTGGTGATAGACTGTAAGCATAAAACATTAGTAGGTCATAATTTGTTAATTTTTCGGTCTTGGCTGAAACAACGAAATTTTAGAGAGTCATAATAATGACAAAGTTAAAAAGCTTTTTATCTATTGCCTCACTGGTAATAGTTTTTACAAGTGGTGCTTTTGCTGCGAGCGAGGTGTACATCGAGCGAGTTTTCGATGACCCTGATAATGGGGAGTATATTGATCGGATCGTTGTGCCAGCTTCAGAGTCCTATAAGCTACCCAATAATTATGTGTCTGTTAGTGACCAAGCTAGTGAGTCGGAGATTTGTTACGGACATGTCAATGTAAACGGTAGTCGTAATGTCTTTTTAGCGGCACGTAACTTGGCGAATGCGCGTGACGCAGTCGTATTTTCTCCAAGCGGTCAGCGCTTTGAACTTGATAAGTACCAAGCACTCACAGGCCCTTTGAACGAGGAGTTAATGGGTTTAGTTGACTTGGAAGAAATGGGTTGTGATGGTGTTCTAGCGCTATTTGCCCCTGCGACAGGTATTTATAAAGCAGGCCTTGTTAGTAAAGTATTGATTGGTGTAGCAGGAGCAGCGCTTATTGCGGCTGCCCTTGATGATGGTGACAGTGATTCCGATGAGGCTACAGATGAGCCCGAAACGCCTTCAACTCCGCCAGTTGATCGCCCTTCTAGTGGCGGCGGCGGATCAGGTGGCGGTGGTACTCCTAATTTAGGTTCGCAGTCTACAGGCTCACCGTCTACAGGGTCACCATCAACAATGGCTAGTCCTTCAACATAGAATAGAAGGGGTTGCTGTTTAGTAGTGGAAAATTGGCGTCATAGCTGTTTTTAAAGCTGGCGCCGATTTTTATGTGATTACGAGGAGCCTTCATCATCCTTATAGTAAAGGTCAATCGTCGTTTATTTGTTGTTTTATTTTTTTTAATGGCTCG
>CALIFM010000029.1 GCA_938021685.1 uncultured Gammaproteobacteria bacterium
CGCTTTAGAGGAAGGTAAACCGGTTAAGATTGAAACGCCCGTGCACAACTACAACCGCACCGTTGGTGCGATGATTTCCGGTGAAGTGGCGCGGCGGTACGGCCACGCAGGCTTGGCAGATGATTGCATTTATATCAAAGCCACTGGTCGTGCGGGCCAATCCTTTGGCGCGTGGTTAGCTAAAGGCGTAACCATTGAACTAGAAGGCGAAGCCAATGATTATGTGGGTAAAGGTCTATCCGGTGGTCGCTTGGTGATTTACCCTGATGGCGATAGCGCCATGGCCAATGCCGAGGAAAACATCATTGTAGGCAACACAGTATTATATGGCGCAATCGCAGGCGAAGCCTATTTCAATGGTGTGGCAGGCGAACGTTTTTGTGTGCGTAATTCTGGCGCAACGGCAGTGGTTGAAGGTGTAGGTGATCACGGTTGTGAGTACATGACCGGCGGTATCATGGTGTGCTTGGGTGAAACTGGTCGCAATTTTGCCGCGGGCATGTCCGGTGGTGTAGCTTATGTGTATGATCAATCAAACCAATTTGCAAGCCGTTGTAATACTGAGATGGTCGAGCTTGAGCGATTAGCAGACATGCCGTTTAAAAAAGCCAGTGATGACGAGATTGCAAGTGATCTCACACAGTATGACGAAAATCGCTTGCAAGGTATAATCAAGCGACATAAAAACTACACTAACAGCGCCGTTGCTGCGCGCATGTTGAAAGACTGGACTACTTGCAAAAAGCACTTTATTAAGGTGATGCCGGTTGACTATAAGCGGGCTATATTAGAACAGCAACAGCGTGCTACGATGGCAGTGAAGGGGGCAGCATAATGGGAAGACCAACTGGATTTATCGAAGTCAAACGTGCTGAACGAGGCTATAAGTCCGTTGCTGAGCGAACCAAAAACTTCAAAGAGTTTGTAGTTGATTTTAGCGATGAGCAGGTTGCTGAGCAGGGCGCGCGCTGTATGGATTGTGGCATCCCTTTTTGCCACACGGGCTGCCCCGTGGACAACCACATCCCAGATTGGAACGATTTGGTATATACCGGCCAATGGCGAGCCGCTTTGGACCAGCTGCATTCCACTAATAATTTCCCAGAATTCACGGGCCGTATTTGCCCCGCTCCTTGCGAAGAATCTTGCACGTTGAATATCACCAATGAGCCAGTTACGATCAAGACTATCGAACATGCCATTATTGAAAAGGGCTGGGAGAATAATTGGGTCACGCCGCAAATTGCTAAGCACAAAACTGGCAAACGTGTGGCGGTGATTGGCTCTGGACCAGCGGGTTTGGCCTGCGCGCAGCAATTGGCACGCGCAGGGCACCAAATTGACGTGTATGAAAAGCAAGCACGTATTGGTGGTTTGTTGCGTTATGGTATTCCTGATTTCAAGTTAGATAAAAGCGTGATCGATCGTCGCATGGGGCAAATGCGCCGTGAGGGCGTGCATTTTCACACCAATACCCATGTGGGGGTGGATTTGCCGATGTGGAAAATGTGGCGAAAGTTTGACGCGATCGTGCTAGCAGGAGGTTCTGAAAAGCCGCGTGATTTACCAATTGAAGGGCGTGACTTAAACGGTGTGCATTTTGCGATGGATTTTTTGCGCAAAAACACTGCCTGGGTGCAAGGCGATGAAAATGCTAAGAAACAGCTTATTTCAGCCAAAGGCAAAAACGTATTGGTGATCGGCGGAGGTGATACGGGCTCGGATTGCATTGGCACTTCGATTCGCCAAGGTGCGAAAAGCGTCACTCAAATTGAAATTATGCCTAAACCACCTGAGCAAGAAGACAAAGGCCTAGTTTGGCCAGATTGGCCAAATAAGTTACGCACATCATCGTCACAGCAAGAAGGCTGCGAACGCCAGTGGAGTGTGCTAACCAAGCGTTTTGTTGGCGACAAAAAGGGCGGCTTAACTAGCGTTGAATGCGTTAAAGTTGAGTGGTCAAAAGACAAAGCGGACCAGTGGGTGATGCAAGAAGTGCCTAAATCTAATTTCACAATTAAAGCAGAGCTGGTTACTTTGGCGATGGGCTTTGTGCACCCGGTGCAGCAGGGCGTGCTCAAAGAGTTGGACGTGGAATTTGATGTGCGCGGTAATGTCGCGGCCAGCACTGAAGGTGAGTTGGCTTATCATTCTTCGGTGGAAGGTGTGTTTGCTACGGGTGATACACGTCGAGGCCAGTCGCTGGTGGTATGGGCGATTCGCGAAGGGCGACAAGCAGCGCGTTCGGTCGACATTTATTTGCAAGGCGACAGTCAACTACCGCGCTAAGGGCAGTATACTCAAAAGATTGCCAGCACTTGTCTGGCTAATTATTTGCAAATAGAGAAGAATGAGCTTGAAAAATGACCGATTCTTGCGCGCTTTAGCGCGCCAGCCTGTGGACTGCACGCCCGTGTGGATGATGCGCCAAGCAGGGCGTTACTTGCCTGAATACCGAGCTACACGGCAAAAAGCAGGTGATTTTTTAACATTGTGCAAAACCCCCGAGCTTGCCTGCGAAGTGACTTTGCAACCGCTAGCTCGCTTTGATCTAGACGCGGCGATTTTGTTTTCAGACATTCTTACTATCCCCGATGCGATGGGCCTTGGCTTGTCGCTGAATGAAGGTGTTGGCCCAGTGTTTGCAAACCCCATTCGCTCTGCTTCTCAAGTGAATAAGCTAGCGCCTCTAGATGTGGAAAACGAGCTTACCTATGTATTTGATGCCGTGCGCTTGATTCGCCAAGAGTTAGATAATACGGTGCCCTTAATTGGCTTCACAGGTAGCCCGTGGACTTTAATGACTTACATGGTAGAAGGCGGCAGCAGCAAAGATTTTCGATATGCCAAGGGGATGATTTTTTGCGAACCTAAGGCCGCGCAGCAATTGTTAAGCACTGTCACGGAGGCGGTAATCGACTATTTAAAAGCCCAAGTGGCGGCTGGCGCGCAGGCCTTGATGGTATTTGATACCTGGGGTGGGCTGCTTTCCACACAGGGCTATCAGCAGTTTTCCTTGCAGTATATGCAGCGCATTGTGGCAGCATTAAAAAGCGACCCGAGCACTCAAGATGTGCCAGTGGTGCTATTTACTAAAGGCGGTGGGCAATGGCTTGAAGCCATTGCAAGCACTGGTTGCGATGCCTTGGGCCTAGATTGGACTACTAGCTTGCGCTCAGCACGTAAACAGCTAGGTGATAAAGTGGCCTTGCAGGGTAATATGGACCCCACTGTTCTATATGCCACGCCTGATACCGTGCGCCAAGAGGTGCGCAAGGTGTTGGACGACTTCGGTAACGGCGATGGCCACGTGTTTAATTTAGGCCATGGAATTCATCCGGGTATTAACCCTGAAAATGTGCAAGCCATGGTGGATGAAGTACATGCTTATTCCGCGCGTTGAGACCCGCTAAGCAAGGTCTTTTAAGCTGCTACAATGTCAATCTATTTACTGATACTTCAATGGCTGACACATCATGATTAAGCAGGTTATTTCCATTCTGGCTGATTTGGTAGCGTTCGATACCACCAGCAAATATTCAAACCTTGAGCTGATCGAGTATGTGCAGCAGTATCTAAATAAGCACGGTATTGAATCAGAACTGGTGCCAAATGAAGAAGGTACCAAAGCCAATCTTTATGCCACCATTGGTGATGCGACTGTGCCGGGTATCGTGCTGTCTGGTCACACCGATGTGGTGCCGGTGACTGGTCAGCCATGGACCAGTGATCCTTTTTCTCTGCTTGAAAAGCAAGGTAAGTTGTATGGGCGCGGCACTTGCGATATGAAAGGTTTTATTGCCGTGTGCTTGGCGATGACATCCACTTTTATAGAGGCTAAGTTGCCCGTGCCTATTCATTTCGCGTTTTCTTATGATGAAGAAATTGGCTGCATAGGCGTGCGTGATTTAATTACTGAATTGGATCGACGCCCAATCAAGCCACTGGGGTGCATTGTGGGTGAGCCCACCAGCATGCGGTGCATTGGGGCACACAAAGGTTTGGTGCACAGCCGCTGCACCATCAAGGGCTGTCCGGGGCACTCCAGTGCGCCAGACAAGGGCGTGAATGCTATTTTTCAGGCGACCAAGCTGGTGAGTATGTTGCAAGAGATCGGTGAAGATATCAAACAAAACGGACCATTTGATGCACGCTTTGAACCGCCTTATACCACCGTGCATGTGGGCACTATTTCAGGCGGAGCAGTGTTAAATATCATTCCGCAGCATTGTGATTTTGAATTCGAGTTTAGAAATATCCCTAGTCACGATGTGAGCCCCTATGTCGAAGAGCTGCAGCAATATGCGAAAAACACTTTGCTACCCCCTATGCGCGCCGTTGCTGATGACACCGATATTACTTGGCATATTGACTCTGAACATGCACTTAATACACCTGACACCGATACGTTTAGCCTATGGGTTCGCCAAGTGCTGGGTAAGGTTGAGCCAACGGGTGCGGTCAGTTATGGTACTGAAGCAGGTTTGTTTTCACACATCAATATTCCCACCATTGTCTGTGGGCCGGGCTCGATTGATCAAGCCCATCGCCCCGATGAGTTTGTTGAGCTCAGTCAGCTTCAGCACTGCATCGATTTCATGCATGATTTTATTGCCACCATCGATAGCAAAGACTGGCTGAAAGTATGATCTACCAAGCATGATTTACTTGGGTTTAGGTTCAAACCAAGGCGATCGACTGGCGCACTTAGCTGCTGCCATCGATTTATTAAAAACTTGCGGTTTTGTAGTGCGCCGGCAATCGCCAGTGATGGAGTCGCCTGCATGGCTAAAACCCGATGCTGATCCAATATGGAATAAGCCCTACCTTAATTTGGTGGTGGAAGGGCAGAGCGAATTATCTCCCGAGGCCCTGCTTACCGAGCTTAAAAAAATTGAAGTGCAATTGGGGCGTGATTTGAATGCGCCGCGCTGGTCACCGCGAACTATTGATATTGATATTGTATTGTGGGATGAGCTGAAGTTAAACACACCAAACTTAACCATTCCGCACCCAGCCTGTACCCAGCGCCCCTTTGTGATCACACCATTGCTGCACTTGAATGCGACACTGCAAATTAATGGGCAATCGGTATTACAGCACAGTTTGAAGTTGCGGCCCATTCCGCTATGGATGGGTATTGTTAATGTTACGCCCGATTCATTTTCTGACGGTGGGGCTTCAGATAATTTGACTGCCTTAGAAGAAAAGCTAAGTGCTTGGATTGATGCGGGTGTGCACATTTTAGATATAGGCGCCGAATCTACCCGGCCCAATGCAGAAAGTTTGTCAGCGATAGAAGAATGGCAGCGCCTAGAACCCGTGTTGGCGCTGGTTCAGCGATTGATTGTTAACTTGCCGTTTAAGCCCCTGATTAGCATTGACACCCGTCACGCTGATGTTGCCAATAAGGCTTTGACCTATGGCATCAATTGGCTTAATGATGTGACGGGTTTACATGATCAGGCCTTACTGGAATGGTTGCACAACGATGGAGAACAAGCTGTTGCGATGCACAGCCTTAGCGTACCGGTTGACCCCAAAGAACATC
>CALIFM010000030.1 GCA_938021685.1 uncultured Gammaproteobacteria bacterium
GTAATAGCTTTGAAAATACACAATATCGAGTAAACAATGAGTGAGCGCGTATTATTAACACCTGCTGGTGAAGTAGCTTTGCGAGCAGAATTAAAAAACCTTAAAAGTGTCGAGCGACCTAATATTGTAGCGGCAGTGGCCGAGGCACGTGCGCACGGCGATTTGTCTGAAAATGCTGAGTACCATGCGGCGCGCGAGCAACATTCGTTTATTGAAGGGCGAATTAAAGAGCTTGAGTCAAAACTATCGATAGCCGAGGTGATTGATGCGTCTAAAACCACGGTTGAGGGTAAGGTGATTTTTGGTGCTTATGTGGTGCTGTATGATATCGAGAGTGAGGAAGAAGTGACTTATCAAGTTGTAGGTGATCTGGAAAGTGATGTGGATAATGGCAAGATATCCGTAAACTCGCCGATTGCACGAGCGTTGATTGGCAAAGAAATTGATGACGAAGTAAAATTCCAGGCGCCGGGCGGATTACGCGAATTTGAAGTGGTGGATGTAAAATACAGCGCTTAGCAGGATTATTTAATGATAGCGATGTGGGCTTGATTGATAACTGACTAAACTAACGTGTAAGCATGGGCCCTAGCGGCCTGCCGCCAAGCAAATGCATGTGCAGGTGATACACCTCTTGTCCGCCATGTTTATTGCAATTAACGATAAGCCGAAAGCCATCTTCGCTGATACCTTCTTGTTCAGCCAATTGTCTGGCAACACTGAACAACTCACCCATCACCGCCTCGTCACTTTGCTCAATGTGATTGATGGTTGGGATTAGCTTATTGGGGATAATCAAAATATGAACCGGCGCTTGCGGGTTAATGTCCCGAAAAGCAGTCACGGTTTTATTTTGAAATACGATATCAGCAGGTATTTCGCCGGCGACAATTTTGCTAAATAATAAATCGGCTGACATAAGAGCAAGTTGCAGAGATTAAGAGTCTATAGCTTGTTTTTGCAATGAACGCTTAATGGTTTTTAGGCGGTCTTCTTCAAAAATAATAATAATATGCGAGGTGCTTTCCTTACGAGTCTTACCCACCTTGGAATAGCTGTAATAATCCCAGCGGTTGGTGTGGAAGGAATCAACAATCAGCGGTGAACCTAAAAGGGCCAATACTTGCTCGCGGCTCATGCCTGGTTGCAGTTGGTCAACACTTTCGTTACTGACGATGTTGCCTTGGTACAGGTCTGTCTTATAAACGCAACCTGTTAATAGTAGATTGAGTGCGATTGCACAGCGAAGAAGTCGGTTTTTCATGCTTTAATGGGTTGGTTGCATTAATCAATTTAAAGTTTTCAATACCGCAATTTCATCGCAGCGATTGAACTTGGGGCATTTTACACATACTCGAAAGACTTTCTCAGGTAATTGGGTCATCTCCACGGTTTTATAGCCGTATTTGTGAAAAAAACCATCCACATAGGTTAAAGCCATCATTTTGCGTAAGCCTAGCTGCACAGCGTAATCTTCTATGGCATCAAGTAATGCACGGCCGGCTTGGTAGCCTTGAAAGCGTGGGTCGACAGCTAAGCTTCGCACCTCGCCCAGCTCTTCAGTGAATACTTCTAAGGCTCCGCAGCCAATCACTTGCTCGTCAACTTCGGCGACAAAGAATTCTGGAATGGCGCGATATATTTCACCGATGGTGCGTGGTAGCAATAGCTCTTGATCGCTGTAATTAAGTAATAGCGAATAGATCGCTTCGGCGTCCTTTGCAGCGGCTGTACGCACAGTGCAAGTAAATATTTTGGCGGTAGATGTATTGCTCTTGTTTATTTTTGTTTTGGTGCTCATGCTGCTTCAATTAAATTCTTGGCGTGCGCTAAGGATTCATCGGTGATGTGTTCGCCGCCTACCATGCGTGCAATTTCGCTCACGCGCTTGTCAAATGATAAAGCCTCGATCACAGCTTGAGCATCATCTTGACTACTTTTGACTACTTGGTAATGGGCGTCGCCGCGTGCAGCTACTTGCGGCAAGTGGGTGATACATAATATTTGGCTATGTGCAGCTAGTTTTTTCAGCAGTTTGCCAACGATTGCCGCGGTTTGCCCACCCACGCCCACATCCACTTCGTCAAATACCAAGCTAGTAACGGTGTTAACCTCGGCCAGTAATACTTGAATGGCCAATGAGATGCGTGACAGCTCACCGCCAGAGGCAATCTTAGACAAGGCCTGTGCGGGAAAGCCAGGATTGGTCATCACCTTGAACGAAACAGTCTCGTCGCCATTGCTGCTGGCACCTGTTGAGTTGGATTCCAGTACAGCATCAAATTCTCCGCCTTGCATGCCCAATTCTTGCATTGATTCGCTGACGCCTTTTGAAAGCACTTTCGCCGCTTTCTTGCGTGCTTTGCTTAAGCTGCTGGCTTGTTTTTTATAAGTAGCTGCACATTGTTCAATTTGTTTTTGTAGGGCAGTTTTTTCTGCTTCGGGGTTGGTTAGTCGTTCGCGCTCTTGTTGCAGGCTGCTGAGCTTGAAAAATAGCTGCTCGGGTGTAGTTTGGTACTTGCGCGCTAGGTGATGATAGAGAGAGTAGCGCGCTTCGATATTGTCTAGTTGCTCAGGGTCCGTTTGACTGTCATCAATGACGCGATCTATATCTTGTTGTGCTTCATTGATGAGGGTTTCTGCTTGGTTGAGCAGATTAACTGCGTTATCGGCAAGCGGTGCGTACTCTTTGATGGATTCCAGCTTGTGCCGGGCTAAGTTAATATGGTCTAGCGCATTAGGTGCATCATCTGTGTCGGTGCTGCCAGACATCGATAGTAAGGCTTGTTGTGCGGCATTTTGTACATCAGCCGCGTGGTGCAGCTGTTTGTGATTTTGCTCGACATTGGCCCACTCATCCTCTTCAGGGGCGAAGCTTTGCAACTCATTCAGCTGAAAGTCGATCAATTCCAATCGGTCTTTGATGTCTTGTTCTTGCGTATTTAAGGTATCTAAGGTTTGTTGTGCGCTTTGCCAAGCTTTGAATTGTGCTTTGACCTCATTCGCCAATGGGCGACATTGACCGTAGTGATCTAACAAGGTCTGTTGCACCTCTGGCTTTAATAAAGACTGATGCTCGTGCTGACCGTGAATGTCTACTAATAAGGTGCCTAGTTCACGCATTACAGTAGCCGATACCGCGCGGCCATTGATAAAGGCTCTGCTACTTTTGTCGGCTGGGATCACGCGGCGTAACAAGCATTGGTCGTCCTCATCTAGCTCATTGGCTTTGAGCCAATCCAGTGCTTTGTGCTTCGCATCTAAAGCGAAGCTTGCTTGAATTTCAGCTTTGTCGCAGCCATGGCGTACGGCATGGCTGTCAACACGATTGCCGAGTACCGCACTCAGTGCATTGATAAAAATAGATTTGCCCGCCCCAGTTTCACCCGTGATGACGCTCAGGCCGTCTGCAAACTCCAGCTCCACGTGCTTGGCGATCACAAAGTCTTTGATGTCAATCCATTCAAGCATGGTAAAGAGAAACGTATTTCAAGAAACAGTAGTTAGTAAGCTGTGTTTAATTAGACCAACCCAGCTTTGAGCGCAAAGCTTCAAAGTGATTATGATTTTGCATGCGCATAAGGCTTAATTCAACATCTGAGTTTTGAATGCGAATGCGCGCATTGCTATCAAGACGCATGCAATTAATGCCGTCAGTGGCCAAGGTGGCTTGATCGTCTTCTAGGTCGATTAAGGTAATGTCTACTATGCTGTGTTGATTAATGATAATAGGGCGATGGCTTAACATGTGCGGGCAAATAGGTACGATGGTAATAACATGCAGGCTAGGTTCAACAATCGGTCCCCCAGACGATAGTGCATAAGCGGTTGAGCCGGTCGGTGTGGAAATAATCATGCCGTCGCTACGTGTGCGCGAAACGAATACACCATTCACTTTAATTTCTACTTCAATTAAGCGGCCTGACTCACCTTTGCTGATGACCGTGTCATTGAGTGAGAGATAATCTGTGCCCATCGCCTCGTTATTATCGTCAAGCAAGTGCGTTTGCAGCATAGTGCGTTGCTCGATGTAATACGCGCCGTCTTTGATTGCCTGCAAGCCTTGCTCGATTTCACTGGCGGGGATGTCAGTTAAAAAGCCCAAGCGGCCCAAATTGACCCCCACAATGGGCACCTCATAAGGGGCTAAGGTGCGCGCTGCGTGCAACAAGGTGCCGTCACCGCCCACCACTACAGCGAAATCGAGCTTTTCGTAGTCGCTTTCAGTGGCCAACATTTGCACATCAACTAAGTCAGCTGAGGTGCTATCGCCCAGTAAAACGCGCGCGCCGTAACTTTCTAGCAGCGCTTTGACTTGAAATAAAGGCACTTTGACTCTATTAGAACCGTACTTGCCAAATAAACCAACGACCTGTTTGTTCATTGATTTATTAGGCATGGCTTGCAAGTAGATGACTATTCATTTTAGTATTATAACCTTG
>CALIFM010000031.1 GCA_938021685.1 uncultured Gammaproteobacteria bacterium
GGTCGTTATACAACCCAATTGCTAACTGCTTTGGTTTCAAGAAAATCTTCAATACCCCACATGCCGCCTTCACGGCCATTACCAGATTGCTTGTAACCGCCAAAAGGTGAGCCTGCACCCATCGGCTTCCCGTTAACTTCAACCATACCAGAACGCAGCTGACGCGCCACCCGCTTGGCTCGTGCTGGGTCTTGGGTTTGAATATAATTGGTTAAACCGTATTCGGTGTCATTAGCAATTTGAATGGCTTCTTCCTCGGTGTCAAAAGCCGAAATGGCCAGTACAGGGCCAAAAATTTCCTCCTGAGAAATTGTCATTTCGGGCGTCACATCAGCAAACACCGTAGGTCGTACAAAATAACCTGCCTTATGCTGCTCTGGACGCCCTACTCCACCAGCAATCAGCTTGGCACCTTCATCAATTCCTTGCTTGATTAAGCCCTGAATTTTATCAAACTGCAATTGCGAAACCACTGGACCAATGTGCCTGCCCTCTTGATTAGCTGCTTCGACTTTAGTTTGCTCGGCAGTCTGTTGAGCGATCTCTAATGCTTGCGCATATTTAGAGCGATGCACAAGCATTCGCGTGGGAGCATTGCAAGATTGGCCACTGTTATTAAAGCAGCGCTGCACACCACGCTTGACTGCTTGCTCATCAGCGTCCTCAAAAATCAAGTTTGCCCCCTTGCCTCCCAGTTCTAAGCTAACTCGCTTAATGGTATCAGCGGCATTTTTAGAAATCGCCATGCCAGCGCGAGTAGACCCAGTAAAAGACACCATGTCCACGTCAAGATGACCTGACAATTGTGTGCCGACGCCAAAGCCATCACCATTCACCAAGTTGAACACGCCAGCAGAGAACCCTGCTTCATCCATCATTTCTGCAAATAACATCGAAGACAAAGGCGCCACTTCAGACGGCTTTAAAATCATAGTACAACCAGCTGCGATTGCAGGGATTACCTTCAACGCTACCTGATTCATTGGCCAGTTCCACGGCGTAATGAGCGCACACACGCCAATAGGCTCACGAATGATCATCGTTTCGGGCGAATCTACGCTCAGCACATGCTCAAATTCAAACTCTTTTAGTGCTTTAATAAACACTTCAATATGCCAAGAGCCAGACCCTGATTGTTGTGTTTTCGACATATCAATCGGCGCACCCATTTCCAACGAAATAGCCTCTGCCATCTCACCAGAGCGACGCATATAAATTTCAAGGAGTTTTTCTAGCTTTTCAATCCGGCTTTCAATACTCGTTTGGCTCCAGGAAATAAAAGCGGCTTTCGCTGCACTGACCGCCGCATCGGTATCTGCTTGATCGCCAAAAGAAATTACCGCACAAGCTTTCTCTGTTGAAGGGTCGATCACCTCATAATCATTAGTAGTTACAGGGGCGACCCATTGGCCATTGATGTAAAAATTTCGTTTATAAAGCATTTTCGTTTTATTTAAAAGTGATTTATTAGGTGGTGCTTAGCGAAAGCAAACTTTAAAAAGCTCTTGCGGGCCGTTAACTATTAACCTGTAAGCAGCTTTAGCATTGATGACACCATTATCGCTTTCTTCAATACCTTATGAAAAATTTAGGCCAAGCAAATGCTTACAAATAAGACCATCAAGTTTACCGCCCATGCTGCTTGGGGTAAACTGCCCTAGCTGAGTAAACGTCCATTTTTACTACATAATACTTTTGTTAACCATGTCTGAAGATACCTTGATTTTTTCTGAAATAGATTTAAACCAAGATGGTAAGCAACAAGGGTATTTAAGAGTGCCGCATTCAGTGCATCGGTCAGCTTATGGTTGACTGCCCGTGCCTATTGTTTCCATCAAAAACGGTCATGGCCCCACAGCTCTTCTAATGGGCGGCAACCACGGCGACGAATACGAAGGACAAGTGGCCCTATCAAACTTAAGTCGCTCGCTTGAAGCTAAAGACATCAAAGGCCAACTCATCATTTTACCTGCGGCTAATACTCCAGCAGCACAAGCAGGCCTGCGTACTTCACCCATTGATGAAGGCAATTTGAATCGCAGCTTTCTCGGTATTGCTAATGGGCCGCCCACGCAAATGATCGCACATTATATTGAATCTGTTTTATTGGCACATGCCGACTACTTATTTGACATCCATTCTGGCGGTAGTTCTTTACTTTACCAACCCACACTGCTGGCGCCGCAGGCAACAAACCAAACCCTGCGCACCAAACAAATGGCATTAATTAAAAGCCTTGGCTTCCCTAAGGCTTTGATTTATCCAGAGCAGCTCGACGGCACGTATAGTTCATCAGCTGCTGGCCGCCAAGGGGTGATTGCACTCACCGCCGAAATAGCCGGCGCAGGCAGTGTTGATGCACCTGCCTTATCCTTTTTAGAAACCGTACTATCACGTTATCTGTACCACATTGACATTACACCGCAGTTAACTGCTCCTGCACCTAAAGCAGCTACCGCCTTGTTGCATAGCCCATCAGAAGAGTATTGTATTTATGCTCGTGATGACGGTGTATTCGAACCGCTGGCTGATATTGGTCATGAAATAAGCAAAGACCAATTAGTCGGTCGCATACATAAGCCGACTCAGCCTTGGCAACCACCTCTTGACATCACAAGTCCGGTGCAAGCACAAGTTATATGTAAACGTGTGCCTGCCCGTGTGCAATGCGGCGATTGCCTATATGAATTGGCTGTCGCCTATAAGTAATCAGTTGTTAGTTATAATGAAGAGACAAGTCTCTGTTTAAACTACAATCGTATCTTCATTGATAAGCTGACTTTTCTATCATAAATATGCAAACATTCAAAAATACCGCACGGCTAATCGAGCAAATTGAAGAAGACAGCACCGTTAGTTGCCTATGTCCTACAGTCTTAGACGAGCACGCTGCTTTTTTTAAAGCAGCCTTTCCTGGTGAAATAGCCTATGCGGTTAAAGCGAACCCTGCTCCGCCGTTGCTCGAAGGGTTAACTAAAGCCGGCATTCGTTACTTTGATGTGGCATCCATCCCCGAAATTAAATTGCTGCGCGAAATTCAACCAAAGGCAGTGTTGCTATATGACAACCCTGTCAAATCACGCCGTGAAATTCGTGAAGCTTATTTTGATTATCAGGTGCGTAGTTTTGCCATTGATGATGCAAGAGAACTGGCCAAAATACATGAAGAAATTGGCGATGATGCAAATTTAGAAATATCGGTGCGCTTTAGCGTAGGCCAATCAACGGCGGTCTATGATTTAAGTAAAAAGTTTGGTGTCAACGAAACCACTGCTATTGAACTATTAAAGCAAATCAATGCATTGGGTTATCGCGCGGCGCTCACTTTTCATCCAGGCTCTCAAATTGTTGAGGTGGATGCGTATAACGGCCACATTGCAGCCGCAGCCAAGATTGAGCGCAAATCGGGCGTTGCTATTCAAATGCTCAATGTAGGCGGCGGTTTCCCAACTGCATACCTTAACAGTGGTGCGCCGCAGCTTAAGCAAATTTTTGACCAAATCAAGAAGCACTATGAAACTCACTTTACTGACCGTGATGATGTGTTATTAGTGTGCGAGCCAGGTCGCTCAATGGCCGACCCTTCAATTAGTGTATTGACGCAAGTGAAGTTGCGTCGAGAAGAACCTATCATATTTATCAATAATGGATTGTATGGCGATTTCATGGAGCAATTGCACGGGCGCTTAGAACTGCCAACACGCGTATTTAGAGATGGCCAATTACTGCAAGGCCCTACTGAAAAATTCACCGTATTTGGCCCAACCTGTGACTCATTAGATGTGTTTAGCTACGAAGTACCTTTGCCTAGCAGCATTACTGAAGGCGACTGGATTGAGTTTGGACAAATGGGTGGCTATGGTTCATCGACCGGCACCCAATTTAATGGCTATGAATCGGGGCCTTACGTGTTGGTTGAAGAAGGATTTACTGACCTACACCGATAAATTTAACTCTATCTGACTAAGAGCTAATTGCATAGTGGTTGGTCGCTTGTACTAATTGCTTGGCAATACCTGGCTCATCAAAGGCATGCCCCGCCACATCAATAATATAAAAGTCCGCATCAGATAAGGCTTTATGTAGCTCCCATGCTGTTACCATAGGCGTGCATACATCATAGCGCCCTTGAATGATCGTAGTGGGAATTTGACGAATAGACTCAACATTATCAATAAGCCAACCATCATACTCAAAAAAGCCTTTGTTGACGAAATAATGGCATTCAACACGCGCGAACTTCACTGCAAACTCAAGATCAGCATAAGCCTCTATTTGTGCTGGTCGCTGCCGCAAATTAATCGTACTACCCTCCCACACGCTCCAAGATTTTGCAGCCGCTTGCTGTACTTTTATATCGCTTGAGCAAAGCTGTTTATAGTAGGCATTAATCATATTACTACGCTGATCAACAGGGATTGGTTGGATAAACTTTTCCCATTCATCAGGGAAAATATTGGCCGCCCCGCCTTGGTAATACCAATCCAGCTCAGTCTTACGCAAAGTAAAAATACCGCGCAGTACCAGCTCTGTTACGCTTT
>CALIFM010000032.1 GCA_938021685.1 uncultured Gammaproteobacteria bacterium
AGCCTGTTTTTTGGTGTTTGTTTATCCGCTTGGGCGTTTAAGTAATTGGGTTTTGCACGGTCATGGCCTCAGTTATCTAGCTGGCTTTGTGTTATGGCTGCTCACTAGTGCCTTGATGTGGTATTCCTTTTCTGGCCCCAAAATGATTGTGCGCTATGTGATGGTGCATTGGATGGGAGCAAGCTTTGTGCTGATGAGCCTCACTTTGCTGGCCGAAGTGCTCATTGGCGTGTTGCCGGTAGATGCTTCTGTTATCGCATGGTGGGCGCTAGTACTTGGTGTGCTGCTAGTATTACTTGCTGTATTGCTTTCGCACCGCTTGGTGATTAAGAATGTGCAGCTAGCTAATTCTAAGCTAACTCAGTCACATCGTATGGTGCAAATCAGCGACGTGCATATTGGTTCGCGCCAAGGTGGTTTTATGCGTCGTATTGTTAGCAAAATAAACGCCCAAAAACCTGATTCGGTGGTTGTTACGGGTGATTTAATTGATTCAAGTGCTGTTGGGTTTGATGAGTTGGCGCCGCTGCAAGATTTAAATGCCCCCACCTATTTCGTCATTGGTAATCACGAGCGTTATGCTGATTTGACTAAGATGCTTGGCATTGCTAAACAGCTTGGTATGATCACTCTACGACAAGCGGCCGCAACTCAAGGCGAGCTACAAATCATCGGTATTGACGATGCTGATCGTCGTGACCAGGTGGGCCAAATGCTGCCTAGCATTGCCGTTGATGCGACTAAGTTTGTGGTGTTGTTGTATCATCGGCCTGTGGGATGGACAGCTGCACGTGCGCAGGGAGTGGATTTGATGTTGTCTGGCCATACGCATAACGGGCAAATCTTTCCGTTTAATTATCTAGTGAAGCAGCAGTTTGCGCGCATCAAGGGCCTGTATCAGGCCGGAGAGGCGAGCTTGTACGTATCCAGTGGCACGGGCACTTGGGGGCCGCTAATGCGGCTGGGCTCGGCCAATGAAATCACTATCATTGATATGTCGCCTACCCAAACTGAACAGTAGCCAACTCGTTAAATTACGCCCTTACAACGGTTTTTTAATTCCAGTATGATCAGTGCTTCAAGGGTGAAAGCACGCCTACTTTTTGCTTAAAGCTTACGTATTTAAACTCTCGGACAGGTAAATATTTCAGTCTTTAGATTGCTAGTTTTATGGCACAACGTATTCAATTCTTAGATGGTTTGCGCGGCTTGGCGATCATTCTGGTGATTCTTTTTCATGGTTATGCACGCTGGTGGGAGTATGTGCCCTATGCGCGTGAATACGCCAAGTATTTGGTGGTGCAAGAAGGTTGGTTAGGCGTGAATCTGTTTTTTATGATCTCTGGTTTTGTCATTCTGCTGACCCTAGAGAAATGCCAGGGTGTCTGGGAATTTCTATATAGGCGTTGGTTGCGCTTGTTTCCTGCGATGCTGGTGGCTTCTTTGTTGGTGTTTTTTACTCAAACTTGGCTTAGCGAAGGCCCGAGCAAAGCATTGCATCCCATTGACATACTGCCCGGCCTAAGCTTTATTGAACCAGACTGGCTGGCATCATTATTTGGCCAACCGGTAAAAAGCTTAGAGTACGCATTTTGGTCTTTATACGTAGAGGTCAAGTTTTATATTGTCGCCGCTGTGTTGTATTTTTGGAAAGGACGCAATGTGTTACTAGGTTTTTTGATCGCTGCTTATCTGTTAGTTTTGGCAATTAACTTATCGGATTTTGGCTTGCCGGGACCCTTCATTCAGCAAATTAGATGGCTAGATGAAACATTGTCACTACGTTATTTTGGCTGGTTTGCTTCTGGTGCGATGTTTTATGTGTTCTATACTTCACGCAATTGGGCATGGTTTGTCGCTGCCTTAGGCTTGGGTGTATTGTGCGGTTTTTTTGTGTGGCGACTGCAGTATGTTCCTCGCCCTTCCCTGATGGGGGTCAGCATTGTTTTATTATTTGCTGCTGTGCTGGTCACGCCGCTGTTGCAACGGCTGTTTAGCCTGCGCTGGATATTGTTTTTAGGTGCAGTTAGCTATCCCTTGTATCTCATCCACGAAAATGCACTGATCGCCTTCACAGTTAAATCAGATGGTCTTAATATGGCTTGGGGCCTTGGCCTCCCGCCCGGATTAATGATATTGCCGGGTTTGGCTCTGTTGGTGTTAGCCGCCTATTTGATTATGCGTTTTATCGAGCCAGTGATCAAACGCTGGCTCAAATTCCCAAAAACTCCGGGAGCACGGGGTGCTTAGTGCGTGCTGTTAGCGCTAGAGATTACTTAAAAATCCACCTGATTGGCGTTGCCATAAATCAGCATACAAACCTTGTTGGTCGATCAATTCTTGATGTGTGCCGGCTTCAATAATTTTGCCTTGATCCATAATGACTAAGCGATCCATCGCGGCAATCGTAGACAAGCGATGCGCAATAGCAATAACGGTTTTGCCTTGCATCAGTTGACCTAAGCTTTCTTGGATAGCCTGTTCTACTTCTGAATCCAGGGCGCTGGTGGCTTCGTCTAAAATCAAGATGGGCGCATTTTTCAGTAGCACCCGTGCGATGGCAATGCGTTGGCGCTGGCCTCCAGACAGCTTAACACCACGTTCGCCTACATGGGCTTCAAAACCTTTGCGCCCAGTCAGGTCTTCAAGTTCTGCAATAAACTCATCGGCCTTAGCTAATTTAGCTGCGGCCATTACTTCATTAAAGCTTGCATCAGCGCGACCATAGCGAATGTTGTCGGTCACTGAGCGGTGCAGCAAACTAGTGTCTTGGGTGACCATACCAATTTGACCGCGTAGGCTGCTTTGGCCTAGTTTGGCAATGTTCTGTCCATCTATACGGATTTCACCGCTACCTACGTCGTAAAAGCGCAGCAGCAAATTGACTAAAGTGGATTTGCCTGCTCCAGAGCGGCCTACCAAACCGATTTTTTCGCCCGGTTTAATCGTTAGGCTGAACTGGTCAATAATGCCGCCTGCTTCGGCTTGCTCTTCTGTGCCATCTGGGCTATCACTTACTACTTTAGGAATGTGTTTGCCGTAATTAAAGCTCACATGATCAAAAGTGATTTCACCGCCACTGACCTGTAATTCAGCGGCGTCTTGTTGGTCGGCCACTTTAATGTCGCGCGAGATAGTTTCAATGCCGTCTTGAATCACACCAATATTTTCAAACAAGCCGGCAATCTCCCATAAGATCCACTGTGACATACCTTGCATGCGCATCACTAAGCCCATGGCAAAAGCAATGGCGCCCACAGTAACATTGCCCTGTTGCCATAGGTAGATAGACACTGCACCGATACTAAACAGCAGCGCGCTGTTCAGAAGTACAAGCACCATACTTAGCCAAGTAGACAGCCGCATTTGACGATACACAGTATCGAGAAATACCTGCATACCTTCGCGTGCATAGTCATCTTCGGCATGACCGTCGGCGAACATTTTGACAGTGGTAATGTTGGTGTAGCTGTCTACCACTCGGCCAGTGACCATTGAGCGTGCTTCAGCTTGCTCAAATGAGATGTTGCGTAGCTTAGGGATAAAATAGCGCAAGGCGAGTACATAGCCCAGTAGCCAAAGTAGCATCGGGGCCGTGAGGCGCAAATCACTAGCAGCAAACAATACCATTGCGCCGATGAAGTACACTACAACATAAAGTAGTACCTCGGTTAACTTGATGACTGCATCGCGTACTCCGAGCGATGTTTGCATCATCTTGGTGGCAATGCGCCCCGCAAAATCATTTTGATAAAACTCCACGCTTTGGCGTAGCAAATAGCGATGTGCTTGCCAGCGGGTGCGCATCGCAAAATTGCCCAGCAGGCCTTGACTGCTGAATGATTCGTACATAAATTTAAGTAGTGGCAGCACCAAAAGTACGACTGTCCCGAGGCCGATAAGCTTGCTGCGATGAACTTGCCAAAATGTATCGCGGTCGGAGGCAGCTAGCCAATCAACTAAACTTCCGACAAAAGAGAATAAGCCTACTTCCAACATTGAGATGATGATGGCCAAACTAGCGCTGACAGCAATCAGTGGCCAAAAGGGTTTGGCATAATGCACCACGAAACTGCGCAGAGTATTGGGCGGTTTTTTCGGTGGTGTATCGGGGAAGGGGCTGCAATAGCCTTCTAACCAAGTGTGAAAGCGATTGATCCAACTAATCATGGTTTGATAATAACAACTTTGTATAGCCTTGGCAGCTTGATTGCACTAGCTGGAGAAAAGAATTGATCGCTGCTATGATGATGTTTCGATTAACAGCACTTGACTATGAAGCAAGCCCTACGTGATTTGCTCGTTTGCCCCATCAGCAAGCAACATTTGTTGCCAGTGGCGGACACGCGCTTGCAAAGCTTGTTGCAGCAGGCCGCTGCGCAAGGGCAGTTATTTTACGCTGATGGTGAAGTGGTGCAATCCACGCAATTTTTAGTCACTCAAAATAAAACCACCGTGTACAGCGTGGTAGACGGTATGCCGTGGTTGATGGAAAGTAAGCAAGTGTTGGTGCCGGATGAAGCAGAGGGGCACGAGGCGTAGTGCATCGTAACCGGTGCCAGGCCAAGGCCGTGTTAGATTGGTACTACAATCAGCACCACACCAAATTTAGCGTTGTCGTAATAATGGCGTTCCTTAAGTTTCATGCGCCGCTGCTCCTTCATGAAATACGCTTCGCCTGCACCGTTGTCGCCGTAAGGGCTATACATCAAATTTAGCTCGGCATATAGGCGGTTAGGTGCATATACTTGCACCGCACCTTTTAGGCTACCATCGGGGGTGTTGATCTGTACCAAGGGGGAACGCCCTTTGCTGCCCGATTTTTGGGTCCAGCGGTGTACGCTTACGATGCGATGTTGTGGGCTGCCCGATAGCGCCGTATGCACTTTGCCTAAATAGCTTAAGCTGCCGCCTGTTTCGCGTGGTTGGCTGCTTGCCAGCAAGGCATTGATGTTGTTACGCTGTTTTTGCGCCTGCGGACTATAAAAGTTCCAGTTCTCTCTGCTGCCGCTGTCATTACTAAATACCACCATTTCCACCAGATAGGTGCGTGCGGCAGCGTGGCTGCTGGCTAGTAAGCTGCAAAGTAAAAAGCAATAAAGGGCGAGCTGTTTTCTCATGGTTGCACTATAACAAATTTAATCGATGTTGCATAAGACCTGTGCTGCAAATTTGCAATCAAACTCGGCCTTCGGTGGCAGTAAGGTGCTGCACTAGCTGCTCGATAAACGAGAAGCGCAGATCAATTTCATCCAGGTCTTTGTTGATGCGCAGTATGGTTGGCCCTTGCAGAGAAAACACCCGCGGCTGATTTTGTACTAGTTCAATAATTGTGACGGGATCAACAGCGGCATGTTGCGCAAATTCAATTTTACCGCCTTCGTCGTCTACGTCAATTTTTTGAATGCCTAGCGGCATTGCCTGCAGTTTTAACTCGGTGCAGCGGAAAAGGTATTTGCCCTCATCAGGTAGCAGGCCAAAGCGGTCGATGGATTCAATCTGTAGCTCTTTAAGTTCTTCGGCGTTTTGCGCGCTGGCAATACGCTTATACATTACCAAACGCAGATGGATATCGCTCAAATAACTGTCGGGGAATAAGGCCGCCACGCCCATTGATATCTCGGTGGGCAAAGGAGCATCTAAGTTCGCGGCTTGCTGAGTATGATCTATGACATCAGCGCCGCTCTTGTCTGAGGTTTTTTGAATAGCTTTAATTGCACGGTTTAAATACTCGGTATATAGATTAAAACCGACGTCATCAATTAAGCCGCTCTGGGTTTCGCCCAATAGCTCGCCCGCACCACGGATTTCAAGGTCGTGTGAAGCCAATGAAAAGCCAGCTCCAAGGGTATCAAGCTGCTCGATTGCGGTGAGACGCTTGCCTGCATCTTTGCTGATGTACTTGCGTTCGGGCACCAATAAATAGGCAAAAGCTTGATGGTGCGAGCGCCCCACACGGCCACGCAGTTGATGCAGTTGGGCAAGACCAAACTTATCAGCGCGATTGATGATAATAGTATTAGCTGAAGGCACATCAATACCGCTTTCAATAATCGTGGTGGCTACTAGAATGTTAAAGCGCTGATGGTAAAAATCACGCATGATTTGTTCCAATTGCATCTCGCCCATCTGACCATGTGCAAAGGCGATCTTTGCCTCAGGCAACAAGTTTGTTAACTCTTCGGCCATGCGTTGAATAGTTTTGACTTCATTATGCACAAAATACATCTGTCCGCCGCGATGGATTTCACGCAAGCAAGCTTCACGTATTACCGTTTCATCGTAGTCCATCACAAACGTTTTTATCGCCAAGCGCTGTTCAGGCGGTGTGGCAATGATGGAAATTTCACGCAAGCCCGACAT
>CALIFM010000033.1 GCA_938021685.1 uncultured Gammaproteobacteria bacterium
GTTATAAATCAGACAACTTGACCAATCGCTAGCAAACAAATTGTCCAGCCAATGCTCGGAGCATTCAATATCTAAAACAAATTAACAGAGCAATCACCTACACTATAGCGAGATCAGATCATCAGTCATCTATGTACTCAGGCTATGACAGTTTAGTATTTGCAATTAGGCATACTGGCCGCCATATAAAGCTTAATAAATTTCATCCGCACCTAGCCATGAACAACGACAGCAACACCTCTTTTTTATTGGAACAGCATCATGTACGCGGGCAAATTGTACAGCTCAACGAAGCATGGCAGGCACTGCAAAGCAGGCAAACTTATGATTCTCAATTAGCACAGGTACTAGGTGAAACCTTAGCTGCAGTTAGCGCGCTGGCCAGCACCGTAAAACTAAATGGTGCATTAATCTTACAAATCCAGGGTGATGGCCCCGTTTCTACCTTGGTAGCCCAGGCTACAAATGAAGGCTTAGTACGTGGCTTAGCCCGCAACCGTTCTGCACTTCCAGACAAGGCTAACTTGACTGAGATGGTTGGCGACGCCAAACTGGTGATCACAATTGAAGGCGAAGGGGCACAACGCTATCAAGGCATTGTTAATTGTGAAGGCGATACCATCAGCGAAGCACTTGATGGCTATTTCAAGCAGTCGGAGCAACTGGCCACCCGTGTCTGGCTAGCAGCCAATGAACACAGCGCCGCCTGCTTGCTACTGCAACAACTACCAAGCCAAAAAGAAGACAAGCAACGTGGGACTGATTCATGGCAACACCTTTGCACGCTAAGCAATACCATCACCCAAGCTGAATTGCTCGACCTTGAGCCAGAGCAAATCTTACACCGTTTGTTTCATGAAGAGCGAGTAAAAATTTTTGAGCCATCTCCACTCGCATTCCAATGCCAATGCTCTCGTCAGAAAGTAGCTGATATGATCGCCAATATGGGAGAGCAAGAAGCAATGCAGTTGATTGCCGAGCAAGGTCAATTTAAAGCCGACTGCGAGTTTTGTGGAAAATCTTATGTATTTGACCCCGTAGACATTGTGGGTTTATTTGCTGACGCACAAGCGGCGCCTGAAGCCAGTCAGTGAGAAGCAAAGCTTAAAAAATCTATAGGCAGCTATTGCTACTTAGCCTATTATGCTAAGCAACGTAGAGTTTAATATTTTTAGAGTAGTGTTTGATCCAGCTGTTATTCAATTAGGCGCTTTTACAATGTTGTATGTGCAGGCGGATGCCCTGAATTCGCGAAGGGCACAAAATAACATCTAGTTGCAGATTATTAATATTGTTCAGCGAGCACGGAAAATAGTTTCGCGAAGCTTTTTATCGTGGCAATCAGGAGGAATGATTTTGAATGGTCGGCACAAGCTCTAAAAATAAAATACTGCTTTGCTCTTGTTTAAGATTGGCATTTTTAATTGAATCAATCGCAAATAAAAACCCAGATAATACTTTGCGCACTACACGCTTGGGCAATGAAATAGGATAGTGATGGTCAAACGAGTCAAGAAAAGCGATTTTCAGATCATTAAAGTAGCAATGATGCCGCAGTATATCGATATGTATAGGGTTGATGTGCTCGTAAAGTTGCGGCACTCCTTGAAAACCATTGTGATAGCCTGCCAATAAAAACTTCCACCGCGAAGCATAGCTCCTAGGGTTGGGCGAAGTAATCAGTATTGAGCCTTTCTCGGTTAGCAGTTTGCGGCAATGTTTTAAAAAATTGGGCGTAGAGTGCAGGTGTTCAATAATTTCAATTGCGATAATCACATCAAACTTGTTTTTAATCTTGCTAGCAAATGCTTTGTTTAGGTCAGCAGAAATAAATTTAATTTGATCGTTTTGATACTGGTAATTATTCGTATTGATATCCATGGTAGTGATGTTTTGAAAGCCACTGTCGAATAAACGCGCATCAAAGCTACCCGTACCAGAGCCCAGCACTAGCACCTTAACATCTTTATCAAACTTGCCTTGCAGGTAATCAAACACATACTCGTGCACACCTTCACCCGCATGAATCACTAGGCCTTTGTAGTCATAACCTGGGTCAAAGCTGCCATCGTATTTATGCTCGTTGATACCTGCCATCTACCTATCTCATCATAGATGAACTTACAGCGTGTCTAAAAACACTTGAAACTGTTTTTTACTCAGTATATCAGCGGTTGGGGCAGAAGTATCTAAGCGCCAAGGAACATCATAATGATGAGCAGGCAAGTGCCGATCAAGATCGGCTGTGCCGTCTAACTGACCATCAAAAGGCAAATCAAGCTGCGCATATAAGTCACTAATCGCACTGGCCATTCGGTCAATCGAATAATCTTCTCGCGTTATCATTTCAGGCTGGGTTTTCAAGCCAGCTGGAAACCGCTTCAAAGCTGTTAGCCAAGCTTCATGCGCTTGATCATACTCAGGAAAAAATACTGAAGTCTCTTCGTCAAGCAAATCCTTGCTACCACCTAATAGCTTATCGTATACCACCACCGGCAAACCACAGCACAGCGCCTCAGAAATGACGCGGGATTCGCCTTCTTTACTAGAAAAAAGCGTGAACACCCTGCTTTGGTTATACAACCATGCTAAATCAGCTTGGCTTAAACCCCATTCTAAGTCTGGATGTAAATAGAGAAAGGTAATGTTCTTCTGTTCTTCTCGGGAAAATAGGCCGTAAAATTCTTTAACCAGACCACGCTCAACCCCCCACTTAACCCCACGCTGACTAGGCACTACAAATAAAAACTTAGTTTCGGGCCGCTGCCGCAACATTTTCTTAGTAGCAGCAAATAATTGCGGGAATTTTTTGAATTTGACATCTCGTGCAACGGTCATAATATCCCATTTCTTTGGCGTATCTTGCCGAGAAAAAATGACAGGAACAAAATCGCGACTGTTAAACTCAAGCCGTTTAATGTGAGCAGCAATATTAGGTAAATTTGATTCTCGTGACATCACAAAACTAGCAATTTGAGAATTAAACTGGTGCGGATAATAAAATCCAAAGTGCACCCCAATCAAATACTGTTTACTCAAGTTTTTTAATGTATCACTGAAAGGCTGTCTTAGTTCATTGACTAAGCCTTTGGGCAAGCGATTCTCGCGCTTCAGACGCTTGGTGAGTTTATTACCAGAAAAGTAGCCCCATTCTTTGTGGGTGAACACTAAAAGCCCTTTATGATTTTTAGTTGCTTTTTTTAGTACATGAACCATAAGAGAAATCTGCAGATTAACAAGAGTATGTTATCTAGGTTTCATCATAGATATAGCGATTGGACAACAAGCCAAAATAAATCCACATCTCATGCCGGGTTATTTCAAAAGCAGCTAAGCCAATTGCAAACACACCTAAAAGAAAGATGCGTGACATTCGGTTAGTGCCTCCATAAAAAATACCGAACAAGAACATTAACGTGCCCAATATCCCTACTGAAAACAATAACTGAGTATATATAAATAACGGCCTTGAAGTACCGTATGCATAACCGAAAAACGGTGATTTGTAAAAACCCTCCCATGCCAACGTCCAACTAACTAACCATCTTTCATCAGTGGAGGCATGTTTAGCGTCAAGATAGGTAGTGGCAAAATCATAGCCAAGATAAACCACAACTGGTCCGATAAAAATAAAGGCAATGTAGTACACCATTTTCTCTTGGTCACTTGCAAAATACAGATAAAGCAAAACAATGAGAACTAAAAAGCCCACATAAAAAGTGGTTGCCGTAGATAGTAGGCCAATGATCGTAGCGGCATAAACTGCTTTAGAAGCAAGGAACTTGCGGTAACCAAAAAAGCAAACATAGAATAATAGATTGAAAAACACATAATGCCCTAGATAAGAAGGCTCACCAAGTGTCGCATTAATGCGCTTAATGCCCCAAATAATAGTCTGATCAGGCATGTTCGTTTGGAGCGTACAAAACAACGTCTTATAAATGTCATGGAAGCCACTATAGTAGGCAACGAGCTGAAATGCGCCTGCAAACGAAACGACATACATCGCATAATCCATACTCTTTTGCAGCTTTTTACGGCTCAGCTGCAAAGATGAAAACAGCACAAACATCACTAAGCCAAAAACAATATAAATCAGCTGAGTGATATTGGTGGAGTTTAAAGAGTAACGCATGTTTATCTTGGAATAGCCAACACGCTTATCACCATCCGTTTCCCAAGCCATAACCGGCTCAAAGAAAAAATAGTTATAAAGCAAGGCAACTAAAAATGGTGATAGAATAATTACCACTTTAAGTATCATCTGCTTATTAAGGCCCTTTTGAGTTACTAACATCCAAATTAGCAGCATCAGCCCCGCCAACTGCACTGGCATTAACATCGTGCCAATATAATGTGAGTTAATCAGAGGAGTTGCATAGAAAGGCGTACAATATAAGCAGAAATACGGCAAGCTCAGCTGAGCACGAAAAAACAACAGCAGACTACCAAAAAACATCACGAATTGAAGATAGTAAATAGTCACTTGTGCTTATCGATATCGTTTTCTTGTCGAGTTAGGTTTATTTTTTCACCCTGATGCAGACCCCATCCTACTCAGTGGATATGAAAGTTCGCCAAGCTTTCATAACCAACTTGGCTTACAGTAAAATTTGAATGCAATTTTAAAATGATGGCCTCAATCCTGACTGTCTTTACAAACTAAGTTAGCTGCCATGCATCTAAATGATCACCGCCTTATTTTTTCTTAGCTGTGA
>CALIFM010000034.1 GCA_938021685.1 uncultured Gammaproteobacteria bacterium
TGCCGAAAAACAGTGTTAAAAATTTTAATCTGACAACACCATGGTTACTCTTAACTAACTTAAGCCGTGTTTATTAGGGGGGGCAAGAGTACATAATCGGGCTATCATCTGAGTTAGTATACGCGGGCGGAGCGTCTGCTACTCCGCCCATCGAGTCTAGAAGTTCGGCCTGGTCATCGGTGTTGTTCCAGATATAAGTGTTGTTTGAAAATGTTGTTTCGCCGAGTGAGAAATTCATGATTGAACCATCATAGGCTGGGTCTGCTGGATTGATTACGTGTGACCAAATGCGAGCGGTATCGCCAGGGTTTAGCACGGTGCCGGCGGGAAAGATAAAACCCATGTCGCCTATCACTGAGCGAATTGTCCAATCCGAGATGTCGACGGGTATGCTATCGCAATTAGTTACGTCAACAAACTCATCTTCATTTGCACCGTTTTGTTCATATTTCAGCTGCGAAATATATACGTTGCCAGTTATGGCGGGTGCTAATGTTGTAGTGGTGGTCGTTGATGTTGTTGTCGTTTCTGTAACACCGATCACCGTGGCTTGTGCATGCGTTGGTTAAGCTACGGAGACGACTAGAGGTGCTGACCAAGCTGTATTTTTAACTAATTCACGTCGGCGAGGATTAGTCAGTGATTTTGAATCAAGTGGTTTTTTGATATCCATTCCTATTCGCTATTGATTGGTGCTTTAATCAAGATATAAGCGGCAGCACATTAGCTAAGCTTAAGGGCTAGCACAGCTTTTCGTATTACCTATCATAAGTTTTTACTTATTAAAAATCAAATAACGCAGAGTTTCTTTAATGCGCCTTACGTTTAAATGCTTGAAAATTAGGCTTATGCGCGCATATTTAGGGCAACAACGTAATAACCTTAGAAGGTAATACTTAATGTTTAATCGAATCTTTTTGTTTTTGGCCACCAATATTGCCGTAATTGCAGTTATTTCAGTGGTCACCCGCTTAATAGGCATAGATCAACTTTTTGGCGGCAACATGAGCGGCATGTTGTTGATGTGCGCTGTTTACGGCATGGTTGGGTCATTTATTTCGTTGGCGATGTCCAAATCAGCAGCAAAGCGCAGCACTGGCGCTCAAATTATCGAGCAGCCCTCTACTGAGCAAGAGCGGTGGTTGTTTGACACTGTGCAAAAACAAGCGCAAGAAGCGGGTATTGGTATGCCTGAAATCGCTATCTTTCCGTCAAATGAAGTGAATGCTTTTGCCACTGGCATGAAAAAGAACGACGCTTTGGTGGCAGTCAGCGTTGGTTTGCTCAACACAATGACTAAAGAAGAAGCGGAAGCCGTACTGGCGCATGAAGTGAGCCATGTAGCTAATGGTGATATGGTCACCTTGTCTTTACTACAAGGAGTGGTGAACACTTTCGTTATGTTTTTTGCCCGGATCATTGGCGCAGCCGTATCAGGTGGGCGCGATGGCCAAAGCAGTGGCGCAGGGTATTTCTTGACCTACATGATTGCCCAAGCTGCATTAGGCTTTTTGGCATCGATGATTGTGATGTATTTCAGCCGTGTGCGCGAATTCAAAGCAGACGCCGGCGGTGCAGCTTTGGCCGGGCGTCAAAACATGGTGGCCGCACTGGAGCGCTTAAACTCCATGCAAGCACCGTCTGAATTGCCCGAGCAAATTGCTGCGTTCGGCATCTCAGGCCGCGGTGGCAAATTGGGTCGTTTATTTATGTCACACCCGCCGTTACCAGAGCGTATTGCCAAGCTTGAAGCGCAAGGCTAACTAGAGTAGGGCGTGCCCACATCAAGCTCAGCAATGCCTACACTAAAATGTCGTAAACGTTGCAATAAGCCACGTTGTCGACTAATCTTCGCGCCTCTTTAAAAGGGGCGCGTTTTAGTTTAACGGGCAGCACAAGTAGTACTAGCGTGCGAGCAAGAAGCCGTTCGATAAAAGGCAAGGAAGGTTTGTAGGAGAGGTGCCAGAGTGGTCGAATGGGCTTGCCTGGAAAGTAAGTGTGTCTTCACGGGCACCGGGGGTTCGAATCCCCCCCTCTCCGCCATACAAATATCATTTATAATCAATAACTTACAAAGGGTTGAATGTCCCGCAGAACGGCGCGGTTTGGGGCTTTGCCCGAGTCTCTGTTTTTAGCCGAGAGGCTGATTTTGGCTATTATAGAGATTATTCTTGGGTTTGTCTCTAAAGCCGAAATCGGAGGTGCTGAAGAAACTCGATTTTGGCTAGGCCGCTGGCCACAAACTTGACTTTGAACAAAGAAGCCGGACTGTTTAGTCCGGCTTTTTAATGGCTGTTGGTTGCGTGCGGGTAGTTAGCCAGATAGTTGCAAGAACTTCATTTGATTATTCCAAGCTAGAATTCTACTGGCTTCAATCAGCTGTTTTAGATTGATACGTGGTGGCAGCGCGCCTGTCAGTATTTGCTTCTGAATGGCTGGTGCCAGAGTGATAAGGGTAATGCGCCTAAGCATGACTTGACTGCTGATGCCCAGCTGGTCAGCTAGTTTCACCGCTGGAATTTTAGGCTCTTGCTCAAAGGCCTGTCTCCATTGATAGGATTTGCGTAATGCATTAACGACAGTGGGATCATGCTCATTCTGATTGATAACAAGGTCATTACCGTGTTCATCCAAAATAAACCGTCTACCATCAATGCGTTTAATCTGGACTTTAAGAGTAATCAACAGCCGATTGGCCGAGGTCTGTACCTCAGGCTGATAATGCAAAGCCGGCCGTTTTGTTTGCTTCTCTAGATCATTGGCCTCGCTTTCATCGCCATCAAGCGCTTTAGCTTTGAGCTCTATACAAAGCTCATTAAGTCTTTGTTGATCCACTTCCACCATAAGCTTATCAGGGGAAATGGTTACCCTTGTAAGCATCTCTCGGTAGTACTTATGTTGCGCAGACTCGGCAAGCCTTAAATATAAACTCGCAGCATGGTCATCACAGCGTTCTGTAATTTGCGCATCAATGACCGCGATGACGAGCTGTTCAATTTGAATGGCGTTCACGGACTTGAGCTTGCAGTTTCCGTAGCCATGCTTAATGGCCTTCTGGCTTACGTAATAGCGGATGTGCTTGATGTAGCCCTTTTCTCCTCGAATCTTTTTCTGCGAAGTAGAAGGGCTCATGGCATAGCCCTGATGATGCCTAAGCTTGCCCTGCAGCAGGAAGGGCGAATGTTTGCGGGTGGCTTTGCGCTCCTGTGTTTCAATAGCTAACTGCACCTTATCCCAAAGGACCTGCTCAATAATGCCAGTATGCTGCCCGTCATAGACTTTGGCTTTATGTTTGATCTTGCCAATGTATACTGGATTAGTCAGCATTCGGTACAGGTGTTTAGGGGTTAAAGCTTTGCCTCCATGCTGCTTACCAGTCTGGCTGGTCCACTGCTTAGTCGTGATCCCTTTATCAGTAAACTGTGCGCAAAGCTCCAACAGTGAAGGATTTGTCAGATACCGCTTAAACAATTGCTTAACAAACTGGGCCTCGCTATTAATAATAACCAACTTGTGATCATCTACGGCATAGCCCATGGGCGGCGAGCCGCCCATCCACATGCCTTTCTTTTTAGATGCAGCAATCTTGTCGCGAATACGTTCGCCGGTGACTTCACGTTCAAATTGGGCAAAGGATAAAAGCACATTAAGGGTAAGCCTACCCATCGAGGTTGATGTATTGAATTGCTGGGTCACGGATACAAACGACACCGAGTGTTCATCAAACAATTCAATCAACTTAGAAAAATCAGCCAGCGATCGAGAAAGCCGATCCACCTTATAAACAATCACGACATCTATTGCTCCGTGGGCAATATCGTCAAGCAGGCGAATTAATGCAGGCCGCTTGGTGTTGCCTCCAGTAAACCCGCCATCATCATACAAGGTATCGACCACCTGCCAACCTTCGTGCTGTTGACTGCGAATATAGGCCTCAGCCGATTCACGCTGGGCGTCTAAGCTATTGAAGTCTTGCTCTAGGCCTTCTTCATGCGACTTACGCGTATAAATTGCACAGCGCAGTGGCTTCTTTAATTCATTAGATAAGTTTGCGTTCATTGGCCTAGTGGCTCGAGTGCAGTTTGTTAACACCAAAGAACCTAGGCCCCGACCAGTGCGCGCCGGTGATTAGCTTGGCTATCTGCGTAAGACTTCGGTATTCTTTGCCGTGATAATGATAGGCGCCACTGATCACGGTCACTTCATGATCGTGGCCATGCCAATGGCGTACTAAGCGTGTTCCGGATTGAAGTTTCTGGGATCTGGTAGGCTTGGGCTGAGCTTTTGGTGATCGACTCGCGCTAGCCTCTATTTCAATCCCACGCAGGAGCTGCTTCAACGACAGGCTGGTCTCGCTATCAAGACCGCCATTGACCTTGGCTTGGGCGGCAAAGGCCAGCTCATGCATCAGCAGTACTGGCGTAGGTGAAAGAGCTTTACGCGGCAAGTGCGCCTGCCACAGGGCCCTAAGCTCGCCACGTTTAAGGCCCTGAAGACAATTAGGATCACTAGCAATGTCAGCGAGATTTAGTGAAGATGCTTTATCAGTTGTTGCGTTCATTCAGATGCATTTCATGGCTTAATTATTAACAAGCACATGAACGCTCTGTTCGTCTCTTAAGTCAAGGCATAGAGAGCATAGTTTGATCTTAATATCTGTAGCCTCGCCGACAATCATCTTCGAAGAGTTCATCCAGACCAAGAAGGGAGGCATCTAAATAATTAATATGACTATCCTTTGCTATCGCTATGGCCTGTGTAAACGCATCGACTTGGTCGTCGTGTCTCACATTTGGGAACTGCGTGATCTCTCGTAAGAAATCATCCAGCCACGGTGCTTCCTGAGGTAAATGCACGAATCCACTTTCTACATAGCCGCTTATGCTTTGTGCTCTGATCGGCTTTGTCAGAGGAAGTTGAGTTTTTCGGGTTTAGCTGCTAATTTGGGGTGATGAAGAAGCCCAATCCTTACAAATACTTCAAGACATCG
>CALIFM010000035.1 GCA_938021685.1 uncultured Gammaproteobacteria bacterium
TGCCTCTTGCTTTAGTCCAAGCAGCAATTCTTTAAGGAGATATTTAGAACCCGCTGTCGCGCTTAATTGCTTGGCGTGTGCGGCGATCCTTTTTGCTAGGCTTACCATCAATGAGTGTCTCTTTATTGCTGGCCAGTTGCAAACTGCGCACCTCACGTGCAGCGACGCTGGCAGTACTTTCTTGATAGTAAGTGGCGGCAATTTTAGCACCAGCACGTTTTTCAGCTAGGGTTAATACCTGCACCTCATAATCAAGTTGGTTTTTGCGAATACTTAGTTGGTCGCCGATGATCAGCAACTTGGCGGCTTTGGCACGCTGCCCATTTACGCGAATGTTACCGCGTTTGATGGCTGCTGCGGCCATTTGACGGGTTTTGAAAAACCGTGCCGCACATAACCAGCGGTCGAGACGTACTTTAGTGTTTTCACTTGTCCTCATTTGGCAAAGCCTTGGCCATCGGGTAATAACTCGGTAATAATGGTCAGTTATAATAACTTAAAAATAAAGTTTCAATTTCTATACCTTAATTTAATAGAGTGGAGTCAATAGCATCAATCAGAAAAGTCGCATTTATAAGTGCTTTGCTTATGAGTACACCCAGCTATACGCTGGGCCTGTTTGATGGCGAAGCAGGCATCGATTGGTGGAACACAGAGTTTGAAGGTGACCCGTTTGATGGCTCCTTAGATGCAGGCACGACTAGTGCATACGCTGAAGGTTGGTGGGATAAGAAATGGGGTATTGAGGGTGGCATTAAGTTGTCTGACACCAGCAGTGAGCAGTTTCAAGACCAACAGCGCATAAGCTTGGACTTAAAACGCCGTTTATTTTCCCCAACAGATAACACTTATATAGCCGCAGGAGTCGGATTGGAAAGCATTGAGTTTGAGTCGGGCGGCAGCTCCACAGGCGTGCGCTTGTTACTAGAAGGCCAAGTGGGTTTGGTGGGCATCATTAGCTTGTATGGGCAGTCTACTTGGCTGCCAGTGCTGGGCGACGCAAACGACTTTTCTGATCTTTCTGGCACCGAGCTTGAAACCGGTATTAAATTTGAGCCTTTGCCTTTTATTACCCTTAAAGCAGGCTACCGTCGTTTTAAGCTAGATTATGATTTTGGCGGCAGTGCGGCCGAATCAAGCTCAAGCGGCTTTATTATCGGAACGGGCATTCACTGGTAAGTACTGTATAAATGTTAGCGACGGCGTATGGGTTAGTCTTGTTGCTTACATCTCATTAAATATCTTATTTTAAGCTTCAGTTTGTAGGTGCGACGCACTCAATTTAGAATGTCTTGCTCGTCACAGCAGCTAGTCATTTAAAAATGGAAGAAAAACTTAAAACTTCAATAGTTGAAAACTTCAAGAATACTGAGCTAGGCTTCTTAAGGATAAGAAGGAACTTAGGCATTGAGGCTTATTCAGATACTGAAACAGAACAACACTTGAAAAAGATATTATCGTCTACAGACTTGGATTGCATTGAGTCAAAAGGCAAAAACCATTATTTTAAGTGCGTAAAACACAAAGCTATTTTAACGGTGAATGCGCATAGCTTAACCGTTATTACGGCTAAGAAAATTAATCCTAAAAACAATCAAAAAAGCCCCTCAACTCCGAGTCGTAGGCTTCAAGATCAATATCGCATCTTAACCGTGTAAGTTAAGCTTGTTTCCGATTCTGCAGGGATTTCCACAAGCCATACTGCGGAGTTGGCGTTTTTCTCATCGGGCTGAGGGCCGTCTTCCACACTCCACTTGCCCAATAAGTTTTCTTCCACACGTACGGTTACGGCTGTTGTTTTGGCATTATAGATCGTCGTGGTGGAGGTGCTTTTAAAGTTGGAACGATACGACAAAATTTTTGGCAATTGTTCAAAAGCAATTTGCTCACGCTTGGCTGTGATGTCAAAGGCCGATCCTGGGCTTAGGGTAACTGCCTTGTTTTTGGGGCTATGATCAATGCGGTCCTCGCCAATAAACAGGGCGCGGCCATCGTCGTTGTTTTGATAAAAGCGCACGGTGCCGCGGGGTAAGGCCGAACCTAGGCCGCTCTTTTCATCGTTCATAAAACGCAGCTGTGTGCTCACCTTTAAATTGTCTTGCAAGGCTTGGCCACGGTTGGTGTGAAAATATGGATCAAGCTGTAATACATAGCTTTTGTTCACGGGCACGCTTGCGGCGCCCAGCAAGGCAATTTGTTTGGTCTGATTATTATTAAGATCGGTCGAGCGGTTTAGCTGATACAAGTGGTAATCAAACACTTCTGAGGTGGCAAACTCGCGGTCAGCTGAGGCCCTTACCATCGCTTTTCCATCAGCCATGTTGACCATCTGTGGCTTTGGCGACACTTGGTTGATGTCACCTGCCACTAATTGCAGTTCGGCGTTATCATAGTCTGCCCCACTTTGGTTGGAGAGCGTAACCCATGCATTTATGTCCAAGCTTTGCTCATCATCAGCAAGTGTTGCTACATAGTTCGCTTCCCACGAAAGCCCACCAGTTAAATAATTTAGTTCCAATTCTTGGACACCTTCCCTTTGGTTGTCTAACTGCATCACCAGCGTGGGACGGGCACGAACGCCCTTAGGCAAAGCATCAAAAATAAATTGCCCTTGTGGGTTAGTTTCAATGCTGTCATCAAATTGCAGCACCACCCCGCCTTGAGTAGATAATACGGTGCCGCGTCGTTTGATTTGTTCACCCGTTGCAGGGTTCGTGTTGACCACAGTGATGGTTTTACCGACAGAGGCTTCTAGTAGGGCATTGGGGCTGAGCAGATCAAATTCGAAACTTTGCTCAATCATCTGAATGGGGTTAGGCTGAGTCTTTGATCCAAGCGAAGCTGTTTCCGGTTTGATCAAGGCACTTACTCCTTCAAAGGCTACAGTGTTGTTGTCAAGGCTTAAGCTCAATTGACGTTGATCACGCACCATTGCTAGGTTGTTATTATAAATAGTAACGGCCACTGCTTTTTGGTCTGCAGTGCTGGATACTTGCTCAGCGAATGCAGCACCATAAACCATGCTGCCAAGAAGAATAGTTAAACCTAGTGTAGTGCGTTTCATCATGAGAGTAATCATTATATTGTTTAGCACAAAGCTTAGCAGCCAACGCTGAATTACGAGTGAACTATACATGGCCATGTCAGCTGCCGTCCATTTGGAGAGCCGCTGTGCAGCCTATTTGTGCAATTCGATATCTTGCTGCAATGCAGCCAACAGTGCCTGCATATCCGTTGGAATAGGGGCTTGCCATGATAGCGTTTCGCCGCTGCTGGGGTGTGTTAGGCCCAACTGCTGCGCATGCAAGGCTTGGCGTTTAAAGCTCGCAAGTGCGGTTTGTAGCTCATCGCTAGCGCCCTTTGGGAGGTGCAGACGTTTGCCATATACAGGGTCGCCCACCAAGGGTAAGTTGATCGAGGCCATGTGTACGCGAATCTGATGGGTGCGGCCCGTTTCTAAAGAAACCTTTACCAGCGTAGTGTGGCGAAACTTTTCACCGATGCGGTAGTGACTGATCGCAGGCTTGCCATTTTGCACTACGGCCATTTTAACGCGGTCAGTGCGGTGTCGCCCGATGGGCGCATCCACAGTACCGCCCGCAATCAGTGCACCGTATACGATGGCAAGATAATCGCGTTTTACGCTGCGATTTGATAGTTGCTCCACGAGGTGTTGGCGTGCTGCTTCAGTACGGGCTACCACCATTAACCCCGAGGTGTTTTTGTCCAGCCGATGTACAATGCCGCCGCGAGCAAGTTGCTCAAACTTTGGGTCATAATGTAATAGGCCATTCAGCAAAGTTTGGTCACGATTGCCTGCGCCAGGGTGTACCACTAGACCTGCAGGTTTGTTCACCACTAGAATAGTCGCATCTTCATAAACCACATCGAGCTGCATTGCTTGGGCAGCATGATCAATAACAGTCGGCGGCGGAATGGTGATCTCCAAGGTGTCGCCGCTGCGTACGGTGTCGCGTGCTTTTGGTGCGTTACCGCCACGTAAAACAAGGCCTGCTTTGATCCACTGCTGAATGGTTGACCGTGAGTAACCCTCAATATGTTGGCTCAGCACTTTATCCAGTCGTTGCCCGTGGTCTTCGGGACCTGAAATTATTTGGATTTGCGAGTCGGCGAGTTTGGTTATCTGAGTCATAAGAGGTAGAATAGCGATTCATGAATTATAAATCAGTTGCTTTGCTTATGCGCTTGCCTGCTATGCTTTTTTCTAAGCCAATCCTTTCTAAACAAAAAAAAGGGACTAAGCTCACAAAAGGAGTCCTTTGTTTAAGTGTTTTGCTGTTCTTGAGTGCTTGCGGCAAGTCCGACAAGCCAAAGATAGACACCGAGCTGCTAAGCGCCGGTGAGCTATACGGCGCCGCGAAAGAATCAATGCTAGATGCAAAATGGGCTGACGCGATTACCCAATTAGCACAACTAGAAGCGCGTTATCCTTATGGTGAATATGCCCTGCAAGCTCAGCTGGATAGTGCCTATGCGTATTATAAGAACGACGAAGACGGCTTGGCCATTGCCGCCGCGGATCGGTTTTTAAACTTAAACCCGACTCACCCACGTGTGGATTACGCTTACTACATTAAAGGTTTGGCCAGTTTTCATGAAGAAGAAGGTCTTTATGCTTTAGTAACAGGCCGCACTAATTTAAGCGATAAAGACCCTAAATCCATCATGGATGCGCGCACGGCGTTTACTACCATTGTTGAGCAATATCCGGATAGCGAGTATGCCTTTGATGCCAATAAGCGTGTCGGGTATTTAAATTCGGCATTGGCGGACCATGAAATTGGCATCGCAAGGTTTTACTATCAACGCGGCGCTTATGTTGCTGCGGCAAACCGAGCCAAGTCAACCTTAGAGGCGTATGCAGAACAACCTCAAGTTGAGGATGCCCTTGGGGTGATGTACCACAGTTACAGAAAAATGGGCATGGCTGATTTGGCGCAAGACACCAAACGTGTATTGGAAGCTAATTATCCTCAAAGCGGTTATTTGCGTGCGGATAAAAAGGTAAGTAGAAGCGGTGCGGTTGGGCAGTTTTTTCAAAGCCTGATCGATTAAATGAGTGCTGTAAATGACGCTCAAGATGCGTTTATAAACTGATATGCCAGTAGACACGCCCTTGGAAGTGATCATTCTTGCTGCTGGCAAAGGCACGCGAATGCGCTCTAGCTTGCCGAAGGTGCTGCACCCCTTAGCAGGTAAACCGATGTTGCTGCATGTGTTGCAAACGGCGGCGTGGCTTAAGCCGAAAAAAATTCATGTGGTGGTGGGCCACGGTAGCGATCAAGTGCAAGCGGCGGTTGATCAGAGTGGACTGTCAGCGAGCATAAACTGGGTAGAGCAAAAACAACAAAACGGCACAGGCCATGCGGTGGCGCAAGCGATGCCGAGCGTGGCAAAAAACGCTGTTGTGCTAGTGATGGCGGGTGATGTACCGCTCATTCAAGCTGATACTTTAAAAGACTTAACCAAGGTGGAAACAGGCATTCATCTGTTGACGATTGATTTGCCGCAGCCGCATGGCTTTGGCCGTATTATCCGTCAAGACGATGGCCATGTTTGTGCCATTGTTGAAGAAAAAGATGCTTCTGAGGCACAGCGCGCTATCAGTGAAATAAACACGGGGTTGATGGCGATGCCCGCTGCGCAGCTTAAAGATTGGTTGAGCCACTTAGACAACAACAATGCGCAGGGCGAATATTACTTAACCGACGTGATTGCCTTAGCCCATGCAGATAAGCAAGTAGTAACAGCGGTAGTGACTGACAAGCAAGATGAAGTGACAGGTATTAATAGCCGTGCAGAATTAGCACAGCTAGAGCGGGCCTATCAATTGCAGTTGGCACATCACTATATGGCGCAAGGCGTAAGTTTTGCTGACCCTGCGCGGGTTGATTTCAGAGGCGACTGTGCATTTGGTCAAGATGTACACGTGGATGTGAACGTCGTGTTTGCGGGCGAAGTGCGTATTGGAGCGGATGTGCATATTGGTCCTAACACAGTGATCACTGACAGCGTGATCGAAGATGGCTGCGTGGTCGAAGCCAATTGCGTGATCGAAAAGGCGGTATTAAACCATAATTGCACCGTTGGCCCTTTTGCCCGCTTGCGACCAGAGACGGTGTTACAACAAGGGGCCCGGATTGGTAATTTTGTGGAGATCAAAAAAAGCACCATCGGTGTTGGTAGTAAGGTTAATCACCTAAGTTATGTAGGTGACAGTGAGGTGGGTGAAAACGTAAACATTGGTGCGGGTGTGATTACTTGTAATTACGACGGCGCAAATAAGCACCAGACTATTATTGGTGACAATGTGTTTGTTGGGTCGGATTGTCAGTTAGTGGCGCCAGTAACTATTGCAACTGGGGCCACCATTGGTGCAGGCTCCACTATTGTTAAAGATGTTAAAGCAGGGCAACTGGCGTTATCGCGCAGCGCGCAAAGAGCTATCGAAGGCTGGCAGCGGCCAAGCAAGAGAACGAAAAAGTAGGGTTTTATTATGTGCGGTATTGTATGTGCAGTTTCGGATAAGCCAGTGTTGCCTTTATTGATTGAAGGGTTAAAAAAGCTGGAGTATCGTGGCTATGATTCGGCGGGTGTGGCTTTATATGACCCGCAGCCGGATGGCGATCAATTTGCTCGTACCCGCAGCGTTGGTCGTATTGCCAAGCTTGAAAGTGCTTTAGCTAAAAAGCAAGACAGCTTAAGTAGTGCGGGCATTGCCCACACTCGTTGGGCCACGCATGGCAAGCCAACGCAGTTCAATACACATCCTCATGTCAGCAGTGGCAAGGTAGCGCTGGTGCATAATGGCATTATTGAAAACTATCAAGGCTTGCGTGACGAGTTGATTGAGGCAGGGTATGTCTTTAGTTCAGAGACCGATACTGAGGTGATGGTACATGAAATTCATCGTCAATTATCCTTAGGCCATGATTTGCTTGAGGCGGTGCAAAGCACCGTTAAAAAGTTACGCGGTGCTTATGCGATCGGTGTAATGAACGCCGATGAGCCACGTCGCATTATCGGTGCACGTTCGGGTTCGCCCATGGTAGTTGGTATTGGTGATAATGGGGGCTACATTGCATCGGATATGTCAGCCTTATTATCAGTTACCCATGATTTTTACGTGTTGGAAGACGGTGATATTGTTGATATACAAGACGGCAAGATTACACTTACAGATATTAATTTAAAGCCCGTTAAGCGTGCGGTGTTCACCAGCCAGCAGAGCGATGAAGCGGCTAAGCTCGGCGAATATCGCCACTATATGCTGAAAGAGATTCACGAACAGCATCAAGCGCTTGCTGATACCTTAGAAGGGCGCATCAGCGGCACCCATGTATTAGAAGGCATCTGTGGTGCAGATGATCAAGCCCTGTTTTCGCAGCTTGAAGCGATCCAAATCATTGCTTGTGGTACTAGCTATTATGCTGGCTTGGTGGCTAAGCACTGGTTTGAAAAATACGGCATGCCTTGCCAAGTAGAAATTGCCAGTGAATTTCGCTCACGCAAGCATGTGGTGCCCAATAATTGTTTGGTGGTCACCTTGTCTCAGTCGGGTGAAACGATTGACACTTTGGGTGCCCTCAAGGTAGCGATGGAAGCGGGTTTTGCACACTCTTTGAGCGTTTGCAATGTGCCCGAGTCGTCATTAGTTCGCGAATCGGATTTGGTGTTAATGACCCGCGCTGGCCCAGAAATTGGGGTGGCCTCCACCAAGGCATTTACCACGCAATTGGCAGCTTTACTTCTATTGGTATGTGCTGTGTGTCGCCATAAAAACCTAAGTGAAGAGCAACAGGCAGCCATTGTGACAGAATTACGAGAATTGCCAGCTTTAGCCGCTAAAGTGGTCAGCCGTGCTAGCGAATTTGAAGCGCTCGCAGAACAATTTTCAGACAAGCAGCACGCTTTGTTTTTAGGGCGTGGTTCGCATTACCCCATCGCCATGGAAGGAGCCCTGAAGCTAAAAGAAATTTCTTACATCCATGCCGAGGCTTACGCTGCCGGTGAGCTAAAGCATGGCCCCTTGGCGTTGGTGGACGAAAACATGCCGGTGGTGGCCGTAGCGCCAAACAATAGTTTGCTAGAAAAACTAAAAGTCAACATTGAGGCAGTCAAAGCCCGTGGCGGGAAAATGTTAGTGTTTGCCGATGAAGAAGCAGATATCGAAAACGATAAAAACTGCCAGATCATCAAAATTACGGCGGTTGATAACATAATTTCGCCGATCATTTTTATCATCCCTTTGCAGTTGTTAGCCTATTACGTAGCTTTAATTAAAGGCACGGATGTGGACAAGCCGCGTAATCTAGCCAAGTCGGTGACCGTAGAATAGCTAACCGGCAATGCTTAAGGGTGTCAGGAAAGCTTGATTTCATCGAGGTAGTGTTCAACAAAATGATCGATGGCAGCAGTGGCGGCCGAAGAATGATCACGTGTCTTAGAAACCAGTTCTTGGCTGATATCGCCCGAGATTTGCTTGCCTAGCTCGACACCCCATTGATCGAAGGAATTGATGTTCCAAATAATGCCCTGCACAAACACCTTATGCTCATACATGGCGACAAGCTGCCCAAGGGAATAAGGTGTTAGGTGATTAATTAAAATGAGGCTTGAAGGTGTGTTACCGTGAAAGACACGATAGGGCACTAACGATTCTGGTAAGCCTCTTTCTTGGTGCTCTTGGCGTGCCTGTGCATCGGTTTTGCCCATCATCATCGTTTCAGATTGGCCCACCATGTTACTGAACAATAATTCTTGGTGCTGTGGAATGGTGAAGCTGTTGTTGATGGTGCCAATAAAATCAATCGGCACCAAGGTGCGACCCTGATGCAGGTGTTGGAAATAAGCATGCTGTGCATTATTACCAGTTGAGCCCCAGATGATCGGCCCGGTGGCGTAGTCGACCATTTCGCCGTTGCGGGCTGTGGACTTGCCGTTACTTTCCATGTCCATTTGTTGCAAGAAGGCCGGGAAAATACTTAGCAAGTGGGCATAAGGAATGATCGCTAAGGTTTGTGCGTCTAAAAAATTGCGATTCCAAATACCAAGGAGTGCCATCAATACCGGAATATTTTCTTCATAGGGCGCATTTTGGAAATGCTGGTCCATGGCATAGGCGCCATCAAGCAGGGCTTTAAAATGCACCATACCTACGCCAAGCGCCAACGGCAAGCCGATGGCTGACCACAATGAATAGCGGCCGCCTACCCAGTCCCAAAACTCGAAAATATTTTGTTCATCTATACCGAATTCGGTGGCCAGTTCGATAGCAGTAGACAACGCCACAAAGTGTTTGGCAACGTCGCTTTCAGCGCTGGTGCGGCGCAAAAACCACTCGCGTGCTGTACGTGCATTGCGCATGGTTTCTTGGGTGGTGAAAGTTTTGGATGCGATGATGAATAAGGTTGTTTCTGCATCGGTGTGTTTTAGAATGCTGGCAAAATCTGCGCTGTCTAAATTGGATACAAAGGACACAGAAAGATGTTCAACATGAAAGGCCTTAAGCGCTTCATAGGCCATTTTAGGCCCAAGATCAGAGCCGCCGATACCAATAGAGATCACTTTGTTAATCGGCTTGCCTGTATAGCCCAGCCATTGTCCCTCGTGCACTTGGCTGACAAAATCGCTCATCTTTTTAAGCTCATGGGCAATGGCGGGCTTGACATCGACTCCGTCAACAAAAATGGGCGCGGTCGTTGGATCACGCAAAGCCGTATGTAGCACAGCGCGCCCCTCAGTGTGGTTGATTTTGTCGCCACTAAACAGGCGCTCAGTCCAGTCGCCCAGTTGGCATTGGTTTGCTAAATCAATCAGCGTAGCTTTTATCTCGTCATTAATGCGTTGACGAGAATAGTTGAATAGCAAGTCATCATGCGCAATTTGATAGCGCTCGCCGCGCTCGGTGTCTTGCGAGAAAGCATCATGCAAGGAATCTTGTTGCGGGTTATTTGCAAGTGTTTGCAGTTTTGCCCATGCTTTTGTGGTGGTCGGGTTGGTCATTCCTTGTTTAAATTTATTATTTTCCTAGCTGCTGAGCATGGTTTTTATTCTTGTTTTATTTTTGATCCGAATATAATAGAAGCGCCTTTTAATAGTTCACTTTGAATAATGCAGCGCAATTTTACATGAAAGTGGTTAGCTACATTGGCGATATTGTTGTCGGGCTTTTAAACCTAGCGTACCTTGAGTTTTGGGCTAATGGTCGCATTTATATAACGATACTTATTCATTTACGCTAATTATGAATCAATTCCCTAGTTCTTCAACGACACGCAAAAGCGGTAAGCGTTTTGGCTGCTTGTCTGTGTTTGGTATCATGCTGCTCACGATTGCGGTGACCGTTGGTGTTACTTATTGGTTGTTGTTCCCCAAGGGCTTCACTCCGGTAGAATTAAGCCAAAAAGAGGAGCAAGTATTGGAGAAAAAGCTTGCGATTTTTGAAGGAATTTCTGGAGCGAATGCAACTTCTTTATCGTCTACTTCATCGGGCACTGCGCTCAGTGCAGATTTAGATTCCAGTGGTACTTTGCAGCCCGAAGCATATAGTGAAGAAGGCGGAGTGCGTAAGCTGGGCATCACCGAGCGTGAGATCAATGCCATTTTGGCGAAAAACACCGACTTAGCTGACAAAGTTGCCATTGACTTGGCAGATCGCTTAATCAGCGCCAAGTTGCGCTTGCCGATGGAAGAAGACTTCCCGCTTTTTGGCGGAAAAATATTAAAGGCGCGTGCTGGCTTGGAAATTGCTTATGAAAACGAGCGCCCAGTGGTGATATTAAAAGGCGTAAGCGTAATGGGCGTGCCGGTGCCAAGTGCTTGGCTGGGTGGCTTGAAAAACATCGATTTGGTCAAAGAGTTTGGGCAAGGTGATGGCTTTTGGAGTGCATTTGCTGAAGGTATTGAGCAAGCACAAGTAGTTGATGGCATGCTTAATATTCAGCTAAAGGAGTAGCTAAGCACAACGAGGCGCCCCTCCCAAATTAAATTTATAGCCGTACTCGAATATTCTCGAAATCGGCTAACCTTTTTGCTTAATAACCTAGTAAAATACTAGGTTATTAATTTTGGCACTCAAAAGATTCACGAGGCTCAATGCGTTTAACCACTAAAGGCCGCTATGCGGTGACCGCCATGCTCGACCTTGCGCTGCATCAGCAGTTGGATGCGGCTAGTGATGTGAGCAAGGCTGGTGATGTGGCGGTGACGCTGAGCGATATTGCCGAGAATCAAAACATCTCCCTAGCTTATCTGGAACAGTTGTTTGCTAAGTTGCGCCATCATGGTTTAGTGGAAGGAGTTCGCGGCCCGGGCGGTGGATATCGTTTGGCGCGTGACGTAGACAGCATCTCAATGGCACAAATTATTACGGCAGTAGATGAGCCAATGGAGTTTATGGACTGCGGCGGCAAAGAAAACTGTCATGACGGTGAGAAGTGCATTTCGCATCATGTGTGGAGCAAGTTGACGGACGAAATTGACGGCTTTTTATCCAATATTTATTTGGGTGAAATGATGCGGGAATCTGCCCTAGAAATACAAAATAGCCAGCAGCATGGGAAGGCCCAACAAGACAACGAAGCAGCGCAGCATGTTGCTTTACCAATTAGTTAATAAGAATTACTAAAATGGGTTCAAACCAAGAATTAAAAGGCCTGATGGGCCGCGAGTATAAAGAAGGCTTTGTGACCGACATCGAATCGGACACGTTACCGCCGGGCTTGGATGAAAGCGTGGTGACGTTTATCTCAAAAAAGAAAAGCGAGCCACAATGGCTGCTGGACTGGCGCTTGGATGCCTTGGCACGTTGGCAAACAATGGAAGAACCTGACTGGGCCAAGCTCAATATTGACCCAATTGATTATCAGGAGATTTCCTACTACTCTGCACCGAAAGACCCGTCTGATGGGCCTAAAAGCCTTGATGAGGTTGACCCACGCTTAATCGAGACCTATGAAAAATTAGGCATTCCTGTCGCTGAGCAGGAAGTGCTGGCAGGCGTGCGCAATATTGCGGTGGACATGGTGTTTGACAGCGTGTCGGTGGCCACCACTTTTAAAGAGACTTTGGCCGAAGCAGGCGTGATTTTCTGCCCGCTTTCAGAAGCAATCGAAAGCCACCCAGAGCTGGTGAAGGAATATCTTGGTTCGGTGGTGCCGGTGGCGGATAATTATTTTGCGGCACTGAACTGCGCAGTATTTAGTGAAGGCTCGTTTGTGTACATCCCTAAAGGGGTGCGCTGTCCGATGGAACTGTCTACGTATTTTCGTATCAATGCGATGAATACGGGGCAATTTGAGCGCACCTTAATTATTGCCGATGAAGGCTCGTATGTGAGTTACCTTGAAGGCTGTACTGCTCCGCAGCGTGACGAAAACCAGCTGCATGCAGCGGTGGTGGAGTTGGTATGCATGAAAGACGCCGAAATCAAATATTCAACCGTGCAAAACTGGTACCCAGGCGATGAAAACGGTGTAGGCGGTATTTATAACTTTGTCACTAAGCGCGGCATTTGTAAGGGAGACAACGCCAAGATATCATGGACGCAAGTGGAAACGGGTTCAGCCATTACGTGGAAGTATCCCAGCTGTGTGTTGCAGGGTGATAACTCAGTGGGCGAATTTTATTCGGTGGCCTTGACCAATAATTTGCAGCAGGCCGATACGGGTACTAAGATGGTGCATATCGGCAAAAATTCTAAAAGCACGATCATTTCCAAAGGCATCTCCGCCGGTAAAGGACAGAATGCTTATCGTGGTTTGGTGCACATGGCCAAAGGGGCGGAAAATGCGCGTAATTATTCGCAGTGTGATTCTTTGTTGATGGGAGATCGCTGCGGTGCACATACGTTTCCGTACATGGAAATCAAAAACCCCAGCGCCAAAGTGGAACACGAGGCGACGACTTCTAAAATTGGTGAAGACCAGCTGTTCTATTGTCGCCAGCGAGGCTTGTCAGAGGAAGATGCGGTCTCGATGATTGTGAACGGCTTTTGCAAAGAAGTGTTTAAAGAGCTGCCGATGGAGTTTGCGGTGGAAGCACAAAAATTATTAGAGATTAGTTTGGAAGGTGCAGTGGGTTAAGCCTTGTTAGGCCAATCCTGCTGAGCTAGCCAGATATAAAATTGCGGGCGTGTGCCCCAGAACCAATTAAATAAACAAAGATGTTAAACATTGAAAATTTAACCGCCGAAGTTGAAGGCAAGGAAATTCTTAAAGGTGTCAACCTCAGCATTGGCAATGGCGAAGTGCATGCCCTTATGGGGCCGAATGGCTCGGGCAAAAGTACCTTGGCAGC
>CALIFM010000036.1 GCA_938021685.1 uncultured Gammaproteobacteria bacterium
AATGGCTTTAATGGCACCATGCCACCGCGCGGTGGTTTTATGAATTTGAGTGATGAGCAAATTAAGCAAACGGTTGACTATATGGTGAAAGCTAGTCAATAAGAGTTTCAATCGATATAACTTTTTGTAAGTGGTTATTCACCCAGCCTAGTGCTGGGTTTTTTTATGCCAGCAGCTTTTTATATTCATAATTAAAAACATTTGGTGGATTGATAATGACCAATTTTTTCAAAAAATCTCCTTTTGTCTGACAATAGATACATCTCATCTGACTTCTTGACTTGACAGGCCTTGCCAATTGGTCGAGTATTGGCCCATCATTGAAGTATGCAAATAGGCAGTCTCAAATTAAAGAGAAGGCAAACAAAATTAAAACTTAGGACAAGGAGTAACAGATGAAAACAAAACTTTCTAAAATCACAGTGGCCTTGGCCACAGTAGGGGTATTAGCTGTACCGATGAGTGCCATGGCCTCCAATGGTTTGTTGGCTTATGGCAATGGCATGATCGCTCATGGAGTGGGCGGTGCAGGCGTGGCGAATGCTTCTGAAGTGTTATCTGCTTTAGATAACCCTGCTTTATTGTCAAGAACCGGTGGTGGTTATGGCGTGGGCACCACGCTGTTTTTCCCCAATGCATCGGCTAATGTTGGTCGCGGTTACGTTGACAGCGAAGCAGATCAATTCATTGTGCCACAAGGCGGCTGGTATAAAGCTATTAATGATGATTGGGTAGCAGGCATTTCCGTTTCTGCTTTGGGTGGCATTGCTGCGGAATACTCTGCAAAGTTAGTGGGTGCACCGCTGAGTGTAGATTTAGCAGGCGTTATTATTGCACCTGCTGTTTCGTATCAAGTTAATGATGCTGTTTCTGTTGGTGCTGCATTAAATATTGGTGTGGTTACTTTTGAGACCGAAGGACCAGGTGTCAATGGCTTACCGCGTAATGACGAAGATGACACCACAGGTATAGGTTTTGAAATTGGTGCGGCTTTTAATGCGGGAGAGCGCACAGTGATTGGTGTCGATTATCAATCTGAAATTGATTTAGATGTTATGGACGCCCATGCGCAATACATTTTTGCCCAGGCTTCCGATCCAAAGATCACTTTGCCTGCACTGACTACCATTGGTGTGACGCATCAAATTAATGATACCTGGAAGGTAAGCGCCGATATCACTGATGTGCCATGGACAGATATTAAAGTGTTGGAAGAGTTGTATGATTGGGAGGACCAAACTGTATACAAAATTGGTTTTGAAAAACAAGTGAATGACAGCCTTGCACTGCGCTTTGGTTATAATCACGGTGAAACGCCAATTCCTGACGAAGCAGTGGGTGAAAATGTGCTTGTCCCTGCGACGACGGAAGATCATTATACTGTGGGCTTTACCAAGAAGTTGGGCCATGGTTCAATCTCAGGATATTATGCGCGTATAGCCAATAACGAGCTTTCGCAAGCAGGTACGCCTGGTGGTTTTCCAAAGATCAAAGTGGATCAGGATGCGCTTGGCTTGTCGTATCATGTAGAGTTCTAGTTTTCAGTACAACAACTCTTTTATAAAAGGCGGGCTATAAGCCCGCTTTTTTGCAGCTTTTTGCTTTGGAGTTAGCACCAAGCCATGAATAGTAAGTTAAAGCAGTGCTTTATCAGCGTTTGTGCCGTGCTATCGGTTGCTAAAGCGCGGCAAGGGCAGATAAAATTCACGGCAGAACTTTTTCGGCAAGTTTTAGTCTTTAGTTTAGGGCGCTCCGATGTTAACTTGCCCGAAATCACTGCGTGGCTGCGCTAATTTGGAATATAAAACACAATGCTCATTTCTATACGTAACAAAATCACAGGCTGGGTGGCTTGGCTGGTGGTGCTTATTATTGCCGTGCCGTTTGCCTTATTTGGCATCAATGCTTATTTTGAAGGGGCCAATGAAATCAACGTGGCCGAGGTGAACGGTGAACCAATCACCATGCAGCAATTTCAACAGTCGGCTGAGCAACGGCGACGATTTTTTCGTAGCCGCTTTGGCGCTAATTTTGACACCACTATGTTGGACACGCCCGAAGCACGCCGCAATATTGTAGAAGAGTTAGTCACAAATGAAACTGAGCGTGCTTATCTGCAAGACCAGGGTTTTACCTTGAGCGATGCGGGTTTACAGCAACGCATTTTGACCAACCCTAGTTTTCAGGAAGACGGACAATTTAGCCAACAAGCGTATTTGCGCGCGCTCAGTGGTTCGGGTTATACCGCGGAAGGCTATGAGCAAAGCTTGCGTACAGCAGGTGCCGGCGATCAATTGCGCAGCGGCATTGCTGACAGTGCTTTTGTGAATGACAGCGAGATTGATCAACTGTTAAGCTTGAGTTTGCAGCAGCGTGACGCTGATTATTTGCTGATCGAGGCGCAGCCGCTGGAGGCCGACGTGGTCATCACGGATGAAGCGGTGCGTAAAGAGTATGACGACAACCCCGAAGCTTATCAGCAAGCTGAGCGCATGAAGGTAGACTATCTGACCTTAAGTGTGGCCGATATTGAAAAAGACATCGAGTTGGATGACGATGAGCTACGGGCCGTTTATGAAGGCAGTAAAGGGCGCTTTACTCAGCCAGAAACACGTCGTGCAAGCCATATTTTGTTTGAGGTAAAAGGCAGCGCCAGTGACGATGAACGCGCGGCGATTAAGGCGACAGCCGAAGAAGTTTTTAAGGAAGCGCAGGGCGGTGATTTTGCAGCCTTAGCGTTGGAGCATTCTAGTGATGTTGGTTCAAGCAAAAACGGCGGTGATTTGGGTATCATCACTAAAGGGCAAATGGTTGAACCATTTGAAGAAGCAGTTTACAGCATGGCACAAGATGAAGTGCGCGGGCCGATTGAAACCCAGTTTGGTTATCACATCATTAAACTGACGGAACTGGGCGAAGAACGCCAAAAGCCTTTTGACGAAGTTAAAGAAGATGTGCGCTTAGCTGAGGTAAGACGCCTTGCTGCATCGCAGTATACTGAGACGGTTGAGACTTTTCGCACTCAAGTGTTTGAACAGTCGGACGATTTGATCGCAGCAGCAGAAACCTTAGGCCTTGAGGTACAAACCTCGGATTGGATTAGCCAAGACGATGGCGCTCTGCCGTTTGACACCCCAGCAGCGCGCCGCGCCGCCTTTGACGTTGCTGTTGTGGAAGATGACTTGAACAGTGAGGTGGTGGAGATTGGCAATGACACGGTGCTAGCGATGCACAAAAATACTTATGAAGAGGCGAAGCTGAAAGACTTTGATGAGATAAAGGAGCAGATCAAGCAACAATTAGTGGAGGCCGGCGCCAGTGAAATGGCGAATGAGCAAGGAGATACGATGATCGCTAAATTAGAAGCGGGCGAGGCTTTAAGCGAAACAGAAGCTGCAAAGCTGCAAACCTTAGCACAAAGCCGTGGAGAGATTGCCGATATCACCCAGCGGCAAATCGCGCAATCGGTGTATGCGGCGGCAGCACCAAGTGTGGATAAACCCACTGTAGGCGGCCTAGCTTTGAACAACGGAGATTATGCTGTTTATCGACTTAAGTCTGTGACTCAAGGAGACGCAAAAAGCGCTTCAGAGCAACAGCGCGAAAGTGTGGTGCAGCAGCTACGCCAACGTGATGGCGACATTGCTTACGAGATGTTTCGCGGGGCCTTACGTGGCCAAGCCGATGTGCAAATTTTTGATGATGTGCTGGAGCGAGGCGATGACTATGGTGGCGGTTATGGAGAGGGTAGTTACGGGCAGTAAATCTAGGCAGGACCTAGGAATAGGGGCCTAGCTACGTGTTGCCCGCCAAACCATCGATTCATCTGCCAGTAATGGGATAATGTGCTCTCCTTGTGCCGTTGCAAAGTGGCTAGGCACTTGCCAAGCTTCTTGCTTTAAAGTGATGCGGGTTTTATTCACGGGTAAGCCATAAAATTTCGGGCCTGCAATGCTGGCAAAATGCTCTAGCTTAGACAACGCTTCCATGTGCTCGAAGGCGCGAGCATATAATTCCAAGCCCGCATGGGCAGTATAGCAACCGGCGCATCCGCAGGCAGATTCTTTAGCATGCTGAGTGTGTGGAGCGCTGTCAGTGCCAAGAAAGAAACGATCGCTTCCAGATATCGCCGCCTCAACTAAAGCACGGCGGTGCTCTTCGCGCTTAAGTACGGGAAGGCAGTAATAGTGTGGCCGCAAGCCGCCGCGGAATAATTCATTGCGGTTGTATAGCAAATGATGCGCAGTTAAGGTGCCGCCGACGTGCCTTGTTGCCGAATTCACAAAATCAATACCATGGCTGGTGGTAATGTGCTCCAGCACAATTTTTAATTCCGGCAGCTCACGGTGGATTGGGTCCAACACTTGGTCAATAAACACGGCTTCGCGATCAAAAATATCCACGTGCGGGTCGGTCACTTCGCCGTGTATTTGCAGCACCACACCTAGCTCTGCCATTTTCTCTAGCACGCCCATCAGCGAGCTAATACGCGTCACGCCGGCATCAGAATTAGTGGTGGCCCCTGAAGGGTAGAGCTTAAAGCCGATGATACTAGGGTGTGCTGCAGCCTCAGTCACGTCGGCCTCAGTGGTGTTGTCGGTGAGGTACAGGCTCATTAAGGGCTGGAACTCATACTGCTCATCCACCGCCGCTAAAATCTCGTCGCGATATTGCAGCGCACGTGTCACAGTGGTCACAGGTGGGTTTAAGTTGGGCATAATTACCGCGCGTTTAAAGGTATGCGCAGTGTGGTTAATTACTGTGCTCAGCAAGTCGCCATCGCGCACATGCAAGTGCCAATCGTCAGGCGCAATTAGACTAAATTCACTCATTATTTTGGTTTGGTTTAATTGGCTATAAGTTAAAATTTTGCAAGTGCTGTAAATCCATTCCACGGCCTTCCTGGTAGTCGTTAATGCAAGCCATCACCACTTGGTCATTGCGCAAATTGCGCTGCTTTAACTCATCCTTGCTAAGCCAGTGAATCGCAGTAATCGCCGGGTCAATCGGCCCGTCATTAACGGCCTTGCCTAGCGTACCCTTAAAATTGAAGCGCAAATAGGTAACGCCATTGCCGGCTTTAAAATGATAAAAGCCCACCACAGCCGTTGGCTCAAAAGCAAAGCCTGTTTCTTCCAGTACTTCGCGCCGCACTGCTTCTACAAGGCTTTCGCCCAGCTCTAAATGGCCAGCGGGTTGGTTGAATACTTGCCTGCCTAGACTGGCTTCTTCCACCATTAGAAATTGGCCGTTGCGCTCAATCACCGCCGCCACGGTCACGTGTGGGTATCCTTCGGTTTCAGACATAGGCCATTTTAAAGTTGTTATAATCTGTGCGTATTCTATCAAATCAAGCTTCACAAAATCCCCGTTTCTACGATGTCTGATTCCATCAAATTAACTCTCGCGCAGCTTAATCCCACCGTAGGGGATATCGCTGGCAATCTCAAGCTAGTCACCGATGTGCTTGATGAAAACACTAGCAGTGACATCACGGTATTCTCAGAGCTATGCATCTGTGGTTATCCGCCCGAAGACCTGTTATTGCGTGATGATTTTTTAGACGAATGCGATGATGCGTTGCAAAGCCTGATTGATTATAGCAAGGGCTTTGATTGCGCTATCTTAATTGGCCACCCGCAGCGTGCTAACGGCCATTTGTATAATGCGATGAGTGTGATCGAAAATGGCAAACAACTGGCCTGCTATCACAAGCGCTGTTTACCTAACTACACGGTGTTTGACGAAAAGCGTTATTTTGCCCCAGGCGACAAAGCGCAAGTGATTGACATCAAGGGTGTGGCTTGTGGTTTGGTGATTTGCGAAGATATTTGGGAAGAGCCGCCTGTGCAAGAGTCGGTTGCACTGGGCGCGCAGCTCATCATTAGCCCCAATGCTTCACCCTTTCACTATAACAAATCGATCCAACGCGAAGAAGGTGTGGTGAAGCAGCGTGCCAAGCAAAATAAGGTGCCAATCGTGTATGTTGCCCAAGTGGGTGGTCAAGACGAATTGGTGTTTGACGGCGCCTCACATATTGTGGATGCCAGCGGCAAAATCACCGCGCGCTTGCCGATTTTTGAATCAGCGGTGCAAACAGTTGAGATTAAAGCCAACTCTAAGCCTAAGCGCTCGTGTCAGCCACAGATGGGTGATATCGCACCGCGTGAAGATTTGGACACCCGAATCTATCGCGCGCTAGTCACGGGCGTGCGCGACTATGTAAATAAAAACGGTTTTCAAAAAGTGGTGTTGGGTTTGTCGGGCGGCATTGACTCTGGTTTAACCCTGGCCATCGCCGTGGACGCACTCGGCAAAGACCGCGTGGAAGCGGTAATGATGCCGTATCATTATACATCTGAAATGAGTCTGACTGATGCGGAGGCCGAAGCTACGGCACTAGAGGTCAAGTATCACGTTATTTCCATTGCGCCAATTGTAGAGGTTAGCTTAGATCAGCTTAACCCTTTGTTCGCAGGGCTAGAAGCCGACACCACTGAAGAAAATGTGCAGGCGCGCGCACGCATGTTGCTGCTGATGGCATTGTCGAACAAGACGGGCGCGATGGTGCTGACCACAGGCAACAAAAGCGAAATGGCGGTGGGCTATGCCACACTATACGGTGACATGGCAGGTGGTTTTGCGGCGATTAAAGACGTACCGAAAACCAAGGTGTTTGAATTGGCGCGGTACCGCAATACCATTTCTGAAGTGATCCCCGAGCGGGTGATCACCCGTCCACCCTCTGCTGAGCTGCGCCCTGATCAAGAGGATTCAGACTCACTGCCCGATTACCCTACTTTGGATGCCATTTTAGAACGCTTTGTAGAACACGATGAGTCGATTGAAACCATCATAGAAGCAGGTTTTGACGAAGCACTGGTGCGCCGAGTAGTAAAAATGGTAGTGCGCAACGAGTACAAGCGTCGGCAGTCGGCCCCTGGGGTGCGCATTACGCCGCGCGCCTTTGGTCGTGACCGACGTTATCCAATCACGTCTAAATTTTTCTAGATGGTATGGCTAACATTGATTTGCCCATCACCCTGCGCGCGCTAAGCCAATCAGACTATACAGCCGTAGCAACGATTTACCAAGCAGGCATCGACACGGGCAACGCCACTTTTGAAACGCAGGCCAAAGACTGGATGACATGGGATGAGACCATGTTGCCGCATAGCCGTCTTGTGGTCGTACAAGGCGAGCAAGTGTTAGGCTGGGCTGCGCTGTCAGGGGTGTCTAACCGCTGCGTATACAACGGTGTGGCCGAAGTGTCGGTATATGTTGATCCACAGGCGCAGGGCAAAGGTGTGGGCAAGCAGTTGCTTCAGGCCTTAATTGAATCATCAAAAGACGCGGGCATTTGGACCTTGCAAGCACGGACCATGGCCGAAAACACGGCTAGCATTGCACTGCACCAAAAGTTGGGTTTTAAATTGCTTGGTATTCATGAAAAGCTGTCGCAATTACATGGCATATGGCGTGATGTCGCCGCACTAGAGCGTCGCAGCCCTAGTGTTGGTCGCTAAGCGACATTCACCCCAGGGCAGTGACTTCATTGTTGTTGATCATGTTGATTTCATCTTAGCAATGGCAAGCGATACTGCGGCAATTCCGCTGAGCTTATATATCCATTACCCATGGTGTGTGCGCAAATGCCCCTATTGCGACTTTAATTCGCACGCCCAACGTGGTGAGTTACCGCAGGCGCAATATACGGATGCCTTAATCCAGCAGTTGGGTGGTTTGTTACAACAATACCCGAGCACATATGAGCGAACAATAAGTAGTATTTTTATCGGCGGCGGTACACCCAGCCTAGTCGATCCTGCCCATATTCAACGATTGCTAGATGCTGTGCGTACTCAGACACGGGTAGTAGATGAGTTGGAAGTCACCCTTGAGGCGAATCCCGGCACCTTAGACGAAGGGCACTTTCGTGGCTACTTGAATGCAGGGATTAATCGTTTATCAATAGGTGTGCAAAGCTTTAATGATCGTAGCTTACAAGCCCTTGGCCGCGTACACGATGCTGCGGACGCGCAAGATGCCATTAAGCTTGCGCAAGATATCGGCTTTGCGCGCATCAATGTTGATTTAATGTATGCCCTTCCTAAGCAAAGCATAGCGATGGCGCAGGCGGACTTAGCCACTGCATTGCAAACGCAGGTGGGGCATGTTTCTTTATACCAGCTCACCATCGAGCCGAACACCGAATTTGCTGTGCGCCCACCGAAAGTGCCAAGCAGCGACGAAAGCTGGGACATGCAGCAAGTCCTGTCGCCGATGCTGCGGAAGGCAGGCTATGAGCGTTATGAAGTGTCAGCCTACGCACAGGCGCAGCAGCAATGCCAGCACAATCTCAATTATTGGCAGTTTGGTGATTACCTTGCGCTGGGTGCGGGTGGCCATGCCAAGCTCAGCCGACCAGAAGCAGGTGATTTGCACATTGAGCGCTATTGGAATAAGCGCCACCCAACGGCATACATTGATGCAGCGGCTGACGGTAGTTTTATGGGTGATCAACACTGTGTGCCGCAGCAGGATGTCTTGTTTGAATTTTTAATCAACGCCCTGCGCTTAAAAGGCGGCTTTAGTTTGCAGCGCTTTACCCAGACCACGGGTTTGCGCAGCGCCGCTTTGCTTGATGTCCTGCAACCCTTTGTGCAGCAGCAATGGCTGAAAGTAAGTGCACAAAGTGTGCAGCCCACCGAGCGTGGCTATCGCTACTTAGACGAAATGCTGTTACATTTATTACCGCCAAGCGAATAGCTGCCTGGCGCTCTTGGTTGGTAATAGCCAAAAGACGGGTGTTAATTGCCGCTGTTAATTTTTTGGCTTTTCGCTAAAATCTACCTTTGCTTGCTGATTAGCAGGCCCAATTTAATTTGCCGACGGAGGCTAAAATGCTTATCAGTAAAGATGTAGTTGCCAGCATGAATTATGTGCTTAAAGATGACGGGGGCACGGTCATTGATGAATCAAAAGGTGAGCCTTTGGTATATCTGCATGGTGCAGGCAATATCATCCCGGGCCTTGAAAGCCAATTAGAAGGTAAACAGGCTGGTGATAAGGTAGAGGCCACCGTTGCTCCTGAAGATGCTTATGGCTTAGTGGACCCAGCTGCGAAGCAAACCGTGCCACGTGATATGTTTCCCGAAGGCACCGACATCGCTGTGGGAATGCAATTTCACGGTGCTGATCCTTCGGGCAATCCGCTGGTGGTCACGGTGGACAGCATTGACGGCGATGAGATCATCATTGATGGTAATCACGCCTTGGCTGGAAAAACACTGCATTTCTCGGTAGAGATCACTGACGTGCGCGCCGCAACCGAAGACGAGCTATCGCACGGACATGTGCATGGCCCGGACTGTAACCATTAGTTTAAAAAAGCAGCTTAAAAAGCATATCGTTCATGGCCTGAATTGGCTGATCTATTTGCGCGCAGTATTACGCAAGGCAGGAGCCAATCAACACCTTGTGGTGGATGTGCCGACGCAAACAATGAAGTTGTTTGGAGACGACAACGAATTGCTGTCTAGTTATTCAGTGTCTACGGCCACTAATGGGGTTGGCGAACAAAACGGCAGCGAATGCACGCCGCGTGGGCAGCATTCGATCTGGACCAAAATCGGCGATGACATGCCTGTCAACACAGTGTTCGTTGGTCGTGTACCCACGGGTGAACGTTATGATCCCAGCTTGCGCGCTCAGCACCCTAATCGAGATTGGATTTTGACCCGCATTATTTGGCTGCGTGGTAAAGAAGCGGGCATAAATCGTTTTGGTGATGTGGATACTATGCATCGTTATATTTACCTGCATGGTGCGCCGGACGATGTGCAAATGGGCGTACCCGGCTCGCATGGCTGTATTCGTATGCGCAATGCCGATATCATCGAGCTCTATGACCGAGTCAAAATTTCCACTACTGTGACCATCAATGGCTAAGCCACCTTTAACTTTGCCACTAGGCTGTGTCATGTTGGACGTTAAGGGTCAAAGTCTTGACGACGACGACATTCAACGCTTGCAGCACCCTGCTGTAGGTGGGGTGATTCTATTCGCACGTAATTTTGCCTCGCGCTCGCAAGTGATTGCTCTAATCACCGAGATTAAAGCGCTACGTCAACCAGCCTTGCTGGTAGCGGTGGACCAAGAAGGCGGCCGTGTGCAGCGCTTTAAAGAAGGCTTTACCGTGCTGCCGGCAATGGCCAAGTTTGGTCAGTGGCTAGACCAGTGTGCAGCGCCTAATGCTGAAGATGAAAACACAGATGAAGCGGCTGTCTTCGGCTGCCTACAGAATACGGGTCGTTTGATGGCACAAGAACTGATCGACTGCGGAGTAGACTTTAGTTTCGCGCCGGTGCTCGATGTTGGCTTGCATGCTGACACCGTGATCGGCGACCGCGCCTTGCACGCACAGCCAGCCACTTTGGTCGCTATGGCGCGAGCCTACATTGCAGGCATGCAGCAGGCAGGCATGCAAGCCACAGGCAAACACTTCCCAGGCCATGGCCATGTGCTGCAAGACTCGCATCTAGAGCTGCCAATCGACCCACGGCCAATGGCCGATATCGAGCAATGCGACTTAACCGTATTTGCACAACTGATAGACCAATTGGGTGCAGTAATGACCGCACACGTGCAGTTTCCGGAGGTCGATACTGCCATCCCTACGTATTCACCGTTTTGGTTGCAAACTGTGCTGCGCAAGCAATTAGGCTTTAATGGATTGATTGTCAGTGATGACCTTACCATGCTAGGTGCAGACCCAAACCTCAGTGTGGGCCAGCGTTGCGAGAGTGCCTTGCAAGCTGGCTGTGATTTGTTATTGATTTGCAACGACACAGAAGCAATGGACACAGGTCTTAGCTATCTCGGTGATGCCGTTATGTCGGCCGATGGAGCCAGACGCTTAAATGCAATGCGGGCTGATATAAGTAAGCCGCGTTTGTCCGACGCACAGCACAGCGCAGTAAAAGCCCAAATACAATTGCTGTTGTAATGCCAATTAGAGGTGGATTTAAGCAATAAACTTTGGCATATCGGTAAGGCTTATATATAATCGCTCTCCCAGCAAGGGTTGCTGCCTTCATTGGCGCACATGACCTGAGGCTGGCATGCTTAGGATGAGCACATCACGCAGCAACGCGCTGCGCGCGGCGTTAGCAATAATGCCCAAGCCAAAAAAGGCTAATGTTTATATGCGGAGAGCTGGCAGAGTGGTCGAATGCGGCGGTCTTGAAAACCGTTGACTGTAACAGGTCCGGGGGTTCGAATCCCTCGCTCTCCGCCATTTTTGTAAAGAATGTCTTTGATTATAAAGGATATATTGAACATATTGCTTTATTGGTGTACCGTTCGGTGTACCAGTAGTGCATTGTAAGGACATAAAGTTAGCTAGTAATATTAACTATCAACAGATATTACTGCATTACTGACTCGAAAGCATACACAGCGCAATAACCCCCCTATTTGGGCTGCATCAAATCAGGGGGGATGGGGTGTAGATACATGGGTTGCTATAGGTGTTCTACCCTGTGTGATAAAACTTAGCTAAAATGCTGGCATTCTCATCATCCTATTCATTTGCTATGTTTAAACCGATTTTTAAATGCTTATTGCTATTGTGTTTTGTTGCACCGCTGAGTGCGGCTGAATATATCTTAGAAGATCAATTAAAGGACTGTAAAGATGGCAGATCAGGAGCCTGTTGGTTTGTGGGGTATACTTATTATAAAGGCGAAGGCGTTAAGCAAGATTACCAAAAGGCCTATGATTATTTTAAACAAGCCTGTGATGGTAAAAATGCAAAAGGTTGCTTTAATTTAGGAGTTTTTTACGAAAGCGGTAAAGGCGTTAGGCAAAACCAAAGCACCGCAAAAAGATGGTTTGGCAAAGCCTGTGATATGGGATATCAAGGCGGCTGTGATGCTTATAGAAAGCTAAACGAAGCAGGTGTTCAGTAAGTTGCGGGTTAAAACTTAGCCGTATTTAGCTTATTTAGTTGAAACCGAACTCATCACTGGTTTTTATATAAGTAGTTGAATTTGTTTGAATAAGTTAAAAAAACAGGAACAACGCAAGTAGTGGCTGGGGGTAACCGGCAAGGGTGGTGATTAACTTAGTTTTACTTGTCTATACTATGTAAATTCCAATGATATTTCTATTAAAGCTAGTTTCAATGAGAGCTAGTGCAATTAGCTATTCTTTATTTTTAGAGTGCAACTAAAGACCCTGTAAAATAAACCTTATTCACACCATAGCCGACAAGTTTTACCATTAGATAATTTAAGAATTTCTGCGCTTGCACATGCACCAAATGGCGAGCCTTTAATAAATAAGACTTCATCACCTTTATTAAATCCTAAGCAATACGTCTTAGCTTCAAATATTTCGCCATTAATAACCAATACTTCATCATTGGAAACATCTATTTTGTAAGTTTCGGCTTTAGTATTGGTTTCAGGTAGATTGTTAGCTGATCGAACTTTGATTCCTTCAACTTGTTCACCATCATCGGTATTAATCAAGGTTGAGCCACAAACTATGATACTGCTAACTGGCAACCAAAGCATACTGTAAATCTCGTCACCGTTTTGTACTTCCCAAAGGCTGCCGTCTTCAAGCTGTATAAATTTTCCATTGTTGATATTTTTTTGAATCCAATGCCCTTGCTCACAATTTTGACTAAAGCCAATTAATGGTATTGCATATAACATAATGGCGAAAAGAATAAACTTGTTGTAACGGAGTTTTTTCATTACAGTTTGCTCTGGTTTCAAGTTACTTCTTGTAGACAATATGTTAGATGTTTATTGCTCCACTATCCGCCTAGTCCAGCCCTTTTGCACAAGACAAGAGTTTGTAATCGACCATAAAGCCTGATTATAATTTCTGTAAACCGCACTATCTTGACGCTGTGCAGCGTAGCCACACCCTAATGCTGCTGCTGTACCTGATTGGGAGCATATAGAAGGTAGCGAACGATTAACGCTAGGGGCGCTTCCAACCTTTGAGTAAGCTACTGCTTGGCATTCGGCTGTATCTTGATTAAGAGCTTGCTGGATATATTCATCAGATGAATTTGCATATTTTCTGTTTTCATAGACATAAATTAGTTTCGGGCCACATCCAACAAGTAAAATACAAGTTATAGAAGTAATTAAAAATAGTTTGTTCATCGCTAATTGTGCTCTTACATAAAGAAAAATAAGAGCCAGACAAAGCTATCTGGCTCCAGCCATTATTAGTGGCAGTGATAACCTATCCAGTTACCGTAGCGGTCATACTGGTTATGGCAATCATTTCCATTTAAGCCGCCACCATGTGCAAATAGCGTCAATGGAGCAGCGATAAGGATTGCAGCTAGTATTGCTTTTTTCATAGGAATTTCCTGTATTAAAGTGAATCCCGATAGGTGTCGGGAGGTTAGTCATGCGCAACACAGGAAGCACACCCTATTTATTTCCACATAGAAATGGGTGTTGTATTCATAGGACACCCGACATAGGGGTTCCTGCGTTAAACATGACACGCTCTTAGCTATCTGACTAAGGACAACTAAGCAAGGCAGATCATACCCTACTAACATGGATAAAATCTAGTCGCTGTTAAGAATAGAAATTAATGCTCGGGTAGTTAGATTTAAGGCACTGGCGCTAAACACTTAATCGAATTATTGCTGGCCTTGTTCACCTGCTTAGGGTCAACCTTGTATTTAGCCATTGGCTGGGTGCTGGGCTTTACCAGGTCTTGTACTTGATCGTAAGGCTCATTAAGCCATTGCTCGATGCATTCGTCTTGTAAGATCACTGGCATCCGATGATGAATGTCGGCCAGTGTTTTGTTTGGCTTGGTGGTGATGATTGAAAAGCTGTTAATGGCTTCACCTTCTTTAGGTTGCCACTTATTCCAAATGCCTGCGGTATAAAACAACTCTTTTGATTCAAGGTGGATGTAATACGGCTGCTTATCATCTTGCGCCCACTCGTAAAAGCCAGACATCGGCACAATACAGCGCTGATGGATGCTAGGCCAGAATACTTTGTTGCCTTTTAAGTTATCCGCCCTTGCATTAAAAAACGGTGGTATCTTTAAATCTTTAGCCCAATTCGGTACTAAGCCCCAACGGGCATTTAACAATTCTTGTTGATTTGTGTCTGAATCAAGCCTTATGATGGGGGCGTTAGTGGTGGGAGCCACATTGAAGTTTGCAGGGATTGCATGGCCCAATAGATTAGCCCCACGCTTAGTTAGATTATCGTAAATTACATATCGTCCGCACATGAGTATCAGCCCAATCAACGCCAAACAAGCCAGCAATATTAGCACCATTTGGGAATGCCCTAATCCATTGCCTGAATCAATGGCAATTAAATTGTTTGATTGCAGTGTGCAAGCGGGCTTTCCTAGCCCTGCCGAAGATCATATAAACAAAACACTCGATTTAAACGAACTATTGATCGAACACCCTGCCGCCACCTTCTTTGTGCGCGTGGCGGGTGATTCGATGATAAACGCAGGTATCAATGCAGGTGATGTGCTGGTGGTAGATCGCTCTGTAACGCCTAAACACAATGACATAGTGATTGCTCTTATCAACGGCGAATACACACTTAAACGGCTTTATATGAATGAGGATATGGTCAAGCTTTGCCCTGAGAATGAGGCTTATCAGCCAATAGAATTATCGGGGGCAGATGAGCTTGAGGTGTGGGGCGTAGTAACAGGATTAACCCGTAAGTTTTAAGCTGTTGTTTGTGTAGATGTACGCCTTAATTGACTACAATAACTTCTATGCGTCTTGCGAGCGGGTATTCGACCCTAGCTTGCGTGATCGGCCTGTAATCGTTTTATCTAATAATGACGGCTGTGCGATAGCCCGTAGTAATGAAGCTAAAGCCCTTGGCATTAAGATGGGCGTACCCGTTCATAAGATTAAAGACCTTATCAAGCAGCACAATGTGGCGGTGCGGTCGGCTAACTTTGCTTTGTACGGGGATATGAGCCAGCGGGTAATGAGCATTATTCAAGAACAAAACCCACTGGTTGAGGTGTATTCGATTGATGAGGCGTTTTTCTATTGCGGTGATATACCTAACTTAAACACCTTTCTGCAAGACTTATGCGCACGTATCCAGCAATGGACGGGGCTGCCTGTATCTATTGGTGTGGGTAAAACTAAGACACTGGCTAAGGTGGCGAACCACATTGCTAAAAAAGCCAAAGTATGTAGCTTTGTGCTGAATGAGCAAAACCAAGCCACCATGCTAAAGCACACGCCTGTTAAGGAGATATGGGGCATAGGCCGTAAGTTTGCACAGCGTCTTGAGGTGATGGATATACATACGGCCTATGACTTACAGCAAGCCTCGCCTAGATGGGTAAGAGAACGCTTTAATGTGGTGATGGCTAGAACCCAAGACGAGCTTAAAGGTATACCTTGCTTAGAGCTTGAACAGGTACAGCCTGATCGCAAGCAGGTTGTATGTAGCCGCTCATTCGGTGAAACGGTCAGTGAGCTAGAAGCCTTGCAGCAGGCCGTGACTACCTTTGTTCATACCGCAGCCCAAAAGCTTCGCAAGCAAGGCTTAGAGGCTTCTAACATTGGTGTGGCGATCAATACTAACCCTTATAGCAAGATTGATAAGCAGCACCACCAATCGGGCCATGCTAACTTAGGCCATGCGACTAACAGCACCCAAGTACTCACGCAGCAAGCCATGCGGATATTGAGC
>CALIFM010000037.1 GCA_938021685.1 uncultured Gammaproteobacteria bacterium
ATAAAACTGCTGAGCGAAAACAGCCACGTGCTTGAAGTATCAGGTGATAAAGACTTTCGCACCCGCGAATGGGCCTTTGAAGAAATCTATTATTCACCGCTAGGTGAAGCATCTGAGCAAGGTTTGTTGCGCTGCTACCAACAGCTATGCAGCGAAGCGCGCTTGCATCCACGCACATTAACCGTGGCAGGCCGGCCCATTGAGTCGCTCAGCGTGGTTGACGGCTTGGCGTGGTTTACTTTTGATGAGTTGTGCAAAACGTATCGTTCACAAATGGATTACATCCAGCTCGTCAACCAATTTGATACCATTATCCTGCAAGGCATTCCGCAGCTCTATAAAGCAGATGAATCGGCCACGCGGCGACTGATTAATTTTGTCGACACTGCTTATGACTATCAAGTCAAACTCATTATTTCCGCAGCCACTGCGCCTGAGCAACTGTACCAAGGCGATAAACTGGCGATGCCTTTTGAGCGTACCGCCAGCCGTTTGTGGGAGATGTCGACCGAGACTTATTTGAATGCCAAGCGCGAAGTTATTTAGGTGATGTCGCAGTGGCCTGCATCGGTCGAATGCGCTAAACTGCAATTATTCAACCATGCAATGCAGCCTGTGCGCTGCGATGCTTTTTATTTAATTACCCAATTATAGGACTCTCAAATGGCCAAAATCAGTTTACATGGCGATGCCTGCCAAACCAATGGCGACTTACCCAGCACCGGCGCAGCAGCGCCTGCATTCACTCTCACTGGGCACGATTTAAGCGATGTCACCTTGGCCAGCTTTTCTGGCAAGAAAAAGCTGCTTAACATCATTCCTAGTATTGATACGCCAACTTGCGCGCTGTCTACCCGCAAGTTTAACGAAACTGCTGCCAAGCGTGATGATGCCGTTGTGCTGATTGTATCGGCTGACTTGCCTTTTGCACAAAGCCGCTTTTGCGCTGCAGAAAATACCGAATCAGTGCGCACTTTATCCACCATACGCAGCAGTTTTGCAAATGATTATGGCGTGAATATTGTAGATGGCCCTTTGGCTAACCTTACCGCCCGTGCTGTGGTGGTGATCGATGAAAATGATCAAGTTATTTATACTGAACTGGTGTCAGAGATTGGCGATGAGCCAAATTACGATGCGGCCATTGCTGCTTTAAGCTAAGCAAAGCTACAATATCAATTACTTGCGGTGCTTGCCGGTGTCGCAAGTAATGTCTATTGCTTTATTAAGCCCCTAAAATTACGCTTTGTTAATTACGGTTAGTAGAATAAATTTAACCGTGAGTTATTTTTATTACTGGACAAGCGCAAACGATATGGTAATATCCGCGTTCAAGAACGGCTTACCTTAAGTTTCAAATTACGTTCTTAACAAGCAGCGCTTCGGGCTGCACCGATGTGCCATAGCTGCACATTAAAAACACAAACCACCTTTTGCTAACGCAATTTACTTCTTTACGCTTTTGCCCTGTCTATGGGGTCTCTCGTTTTTAAATATCTATGTCTTCAACATTAAATTTATCTGAGTTAAAACTTAAATCACCCGCTGAAATCGTGCAGCTCGCACAATCACTAGGCCTCGACAATATGGGGCGTCAGCGCAAGCAAGAACAAATTTTCGGCATTTTAAAATCGGAAGCCAAAAAAGGCGTCGATATTTACGGCGAAGGCGTCGTTGAAATCTTGCAAGACGGCTTTGGCTTTTTGCGCTCGGTATCCAGCTCCTACGTAGCGGGGCCCGACGACATTTATGTGTCACCTAGTCAAATTCGCCGTTTCGGTTTGCGCACTGGCGATACCGTCACAGGCCTGATTCGCCCACCGAAAGAATCCGAACGCTATTTTGCACTGCTTAAAGTGCAAACGCTCAACGGCCAAGGGCCGGATGAAGCCAAACACAAAATCTTATTTGAAAATGCGACCCCGCTGCATCCTGATAAACGCTTACGTTTAGAGCGTGAAACGGGTTCATCGGAAGACATCACTGGCCGTGTTATTGACCTTATTTCACCGATCGGTAAAGGCCAGCGTGGTCTGATCGTATCAGCGCCTAAAACGGGTAAAACGGTGATGCTGCAGCAAGTTGCTCAAGCGATCACCACTAATAATCCCGACGCACACTTGATTGTGTTATTGATCGACGAGCGCCCGGAAGAAGTGACAGAAATGTCGCGCATGGTACGCGGTGAGGTGATTGCTTCTACCTTTGATGAGCCTGCTACCCGTCACGTGCAGGTGTCAGAAATGGCGCTGGAAAAGGCCAAGCGCTTAGTAGAGCATAAAAACGACGTGATCATCTTACTTGATTCGATCACGCGTCTAGCACGTGCTTATAACACGGTGGCACCGTCATCGGGCAAAGTGCTCACCGGTGGTGTGGATGCCAATGCTTTGCAGCGCCCGAAGCGTTTTTTTGGTGCGGCACGTAACTTGGAAGAGGGCGGCAGTTTGACCATTCTAGCCACCGCCTTGGTGGACACCGGCTCTAAAATGGACGAGGTGATTTACGAAGAATTTAAAGGCACCGGTAATATGGAGGTGCATTTGGACCGCCGCATTGCTGAAAAGCGCGTATATCCATCGATCATCATCAATAAATCTGGCACACGCCGCGAAGAATTGCTGATGGAGCCAGAGGAACTACAAAAAGTGTGGCTATTGCGCAAATTGCTGCACCCGATGGATGATATTCAAGCCATTGAGTTTTTGTTAGACAAAATGAAGGCAACCAAAAACAATGCCGAGTTCTTTCAGTCGATGAATCGTTAAACGGCCCAAGCCAAGTGTATTAAGCTGGCAGGGACTGTCGTGGGCCTGAATTTGTAAAGAAAGTATCCGAGGGACTACTTTTCATCCCAATAGGCAGTATTTGTTTAAGGTTTTATTAGGCTCTATAGATGACATCAATCACTCGCTATTCAGTCACTAATTCTCGAG
>CALIFM010000038.1 GCA_938021685.1 uncultured Gammaproteobacteria bacterium
GCGCACATTTAGCGGCATCGCTCTATATAGAAAAGCCTTTTTTATCGGCATTCCTGCTAGTAAGCAACCCTTGTCGCCGCTGCTTAAAAAAGCCATTCGCGCTGGTAAAATGAGCTCAACACAACACCATGGTCTATGGCATGACATTGGTACTTTAGCGCGCCTGCAGAAAGCCAAAGAGAGCCCAGAGATTCAAGCCTATATTAAGTCTTTTAATTGATCGCACAAGCGCTGCGCAACTTGTTTTTCACTTGCTTGCTGTCGACCTAATCGGGCCATACTGGTTACCTCAAGATCAGCATAACCACAGGGGTCAATCGCGTCAAAAGGGCTTAGATCCAAGTCATAATTAAGGCTCAGGCCGTGATAGCACAAGCCTTTGCGAATGCGCAGCCCCAATGCGGCAATTTTTTGACCGCCCACATAAACCCCAGGCGCCCCTTCACGCAATTCGCCTGTCAATTTATAACTGGCTAAGCAATTAATAATGGCCTGTTCAATGGTTTGCACCAAACGCTTTGGCCCTATCCCTATACGTTTGATGTCCAGCAAGCAATAAATAATGATCTGCCCTGGCCCGTGGTAAGTAATCTGTCCGCCTCGGTCCGTTTTTATAACAGGAATATCATCTGGATTGCCTGTTGGCAATGTGTCACAGCTTAGGCCCTGTGTGTAAACGCCTGGATGGCTAAGCACCCAAAGTTCATCCGGCGTTTGTGCGTTGCGCTGTGCATTAAAATCTAGCATGGCCTGCATGCTTTTTTCATACGGCACTTCACCTAAGTGCAGCACTCTCATGGCTTAAATCGCCATAATCACTTTATCGTGCGCACTCAAGCTTTGGTACAAGCCATCCATTTGCACGCGGCTTTGGGCGCGCACCGCCGCCGTCGCAGCCAAGTACTTACCTGCTTTGCTTGGCTTACAACGCCATGCCTCAAGATAAGGTGCATCAATGTGATCATCCACCAAGGATTTTACTACTTGCTCGTCCTTATCATTATTCAGAAAAAATATTTTTACTTCAATTAAGCAAGGAAACTCTAATACATCCAAATCGAGTGCTGATGGGTCTGTAGAAGTGGACATATTGACGACTTATACTACGTTTATTGAAACTGAGAGCGAATCATGTCCACCAGTTGCGTCCATAGCGAACCCGTTGGGTAATCTTGTAAGGGCGTTAATTCCACTTTGCCCAACGCAAGCCCATTAAAACTTAAATTGGCGCTGCCCACCGCTTGCTGACGACTTAAAGGGGCCGACAATTTATCCGGCAATGCCAAGCCTAAGTCCAGCTTGCTCGCTTCCCCTTTAGGAAGCAATACAGAAACTGTGCTGCTTACCCCTATATCTGCAGCATCCACTTGCCCTTTAAATAATGGCAAGCTTTTTACAGGCTGACCGGCTTTAAAAATCGGCGCTGTTTCATATTTTGCAAAGCCAAACTCAATCAATGATTGCACGGCTTGCACCCTGCTCTTTTTGCTTTCTGAGCCCATCACCACAGCAATGAAACGCGTGTTTTCGCGCTTAGCTGAACCAACCAAGCAATAGCCCGCTGCTTTAGTGTAACCAGTTTTTAAGCCATCATAACTATCATGCCGCCATAACAAGTTATTACGATTTGGTTGGTCAATATCGTTGTATTTATAACTGCGCACTGAAAACAAGTGATAGAACCCAGGGTGATCACGAATAATCGCGCGCGATAACACAGCAGTGTCATACGCTGTCGTGTAATGCCCTTCTTCAGGCAGACCACTGCTGTTTTTGTACTGCGAATTTAGCATCCCAAGCTGTTGCGCCTTTTCATTCATTAAAATGGCAAAGCCTTCTTCAGTTCCACCAACATGCTCGGCTAGTGCAATCGCTGAATCATTGCCAGATTGGATAATTAAACCTTTAAGCAAATCACCTAACGATACTTGGCTATTGACCTCGGCAAACATGCGCGAACCAGGAGCTTTCCAAGCCTTGTTGCTAATGAACACATTATCAGAAGCCGAGTACTTGCCCTGCTCCAGCAACTCAAAAACAACATAGGCTGTCATCAGCTTGGTCAAGCTTGCTGGATCTAATTCTTTTTGCTCATCCTTAGCCGCCAGCACCCAACCAGTCGCCGCATCCATTAGCACCCACGAGTTTGCATTTGGATTCGGCGAAGCACTCTGAGTTTTAAGTTGCTGGGGAATCACTGCTGGCGCAGCAATAAGCTGCGAACTCAGCAACAACGCACCAAATACTTTGATCAACCCTATGCTGTACTTAAATAAATTATTCATTAAACTTTAAGATTTACTATAGTCAGGCGTATAGGACAGTTATTGAATTCACGAAGCTTCTCTGGTAAGTCACCCAGCAAGCAAGCTAAGGAGTTTAAGGCTTATGGTTGGTAGCGCAAAATCTCATCGGCTAAATCAGCGATAGCCATCGCATATTTATTACTTGGATTGTAGCGCGTCAACGAATAGAAATTTTGAAAGCTAACGTAGTATTTCCAAGTATCCGCATTGCTCTGCAAGCGCATCAAATTAGCTTTAGTTGCCGCACCATAATTTAATGACAACCCATTTGCGGTTAGATCCCCAATCGTGTTTTGCGGCTTGGCTTTTTTCTTGATGATCGCAACGGCATTGTTACCCACGGGCTGGTTTAACCAGTCTCGCACTGGTTGATCTCGCTGCCACTTGTGCACAGCAAGGTAATTAGCCACACTACCAATCGCATCATCTACTTCATTGACCAAGTCCCGTCTGCCATTGTTGTTAAAGTCAACCGCATATGCCTCATAACTACTAGGCATAAACTGCGGAATACCAATTGCCCCAGCGTAAGAACCTTCAACGTCATTCGGCACCAGTTGTTCTGTTTTGACAATCGTTAAGAATTTGGTCAACTCCTTGCCAAAAAACTCACTGCGCCGCGGATAGCCAGCCGTTAGCGTGACTAAGGAGCGCAGCACGCTGCGTGAACCCATACGGGTCCCGTAAAAAGTCTCGACACCAATCAATGCGCTAACGATATGTGGCGGCACGCCATATTGCGCTTGTGCACGCGCCAAGATGTCGCTGTGCAAGCGCATAAACTCCGCGCCAGCTTGAATACGATCATCACGCAAGAAAATATCACGGTATTCGTACCACGGTTTGCCCTCAGCTTGACGGTCCATCAGCTCCAAAATACGTTCGTCGATGGTTAATGGCTCAATCAGT
>CALIFM010000039.1 GCA_938021685.1 uncultured Gammaproteobacteria bacterium
CTTTGGTGTTTTCTAGGAAGTTATTACAAAAAAAAAATATTGCAAAATTTAGCAATTTCCGGTCAACCGTTAAATTTGGCAGGGCGTATATTAATCATAACTTGGTTTAGTTATCTTTATGTACGTTAACCTTGTGCAAAATTTGCCAATGCTTTGTCCTGCATTCGGTAACCGATCCACTCGCTTTGCGGCTGCGCGCCGATGGATTCGTAGAAATCAATCGCAGGTGTGTTCCAATCCAGCACATTCCATTCAAATCGGCCACAATCTTGTTCCACTGCAATACGCGCCAAGTGCTTCATCAGTGCCATACCCGCTCCGTGGCCGCGGAAAGCGGGCGATACATATAAGTCTTCTAAAAATAGGCCGTACTTGCCTAGCCAAGTGGAATAATTAAAAAAATACAAGGCCAGCCCTGCGTTTTGCTCATTAACTTCGCAGATCAATGCATGCACTTTTGCATTTGGGCCAAACAAATTGCGTTCAAGGTCAGCTTTGGTCGTGACAACTTCGTGCAGTGCTTTTTCATATTCGGCAAGCTCCTGAATAAAGTGCAAAATCAATGCGCAATCGGCGTGCTGCGCAGGGCGAATATGAATCATAAGAGAGAAATAAGTGGGTTTAGATACTGCTTACTTATCTGACCAAACAGCAAACTCATTGCCATTGGGGTCAATAAAATGAAAGCGCCGTCCGCCAGGAAAGCTGAAAATAGCTTTGCAGATTTCACCTCCAGCGGTTTCAATTTTTGTTTGAGTTGTAGTCAAGCTTTGGCTATAAAACACCGCCAGCGCAGCGCCATTAGCAGGATCACTGTTAAGCGGTGCTTTATAAAAGCCGCCATCTAACCCTGTTTGGTCGGCGTCAAAGGCAGTGTACTCAGGGCCATAATCAACAAAAACCCAACCAAAGACTTCAGCAAAAAAGGACTTAACCGCGTCTAAGTCATTAGCGGGCAGTTCAAGGTAGTTAATTTTTTCGTGTGCAGGCATGATGGTGTTGCAGCTTGTTCGCAGTTACTTCATTATAACCCTAGCCACCTCAATCTCTGCAAGTCCGATGAGCCTGATAAAAGTTGAAATAAAAGATTCCATTGCCTGCATTCTGATGCAAAGCCCGCCAGTGAATGCGCTTGGTAAAGCTATGCGTATTTCTATGTTACAAGCATTGCAGCAAGTGTATGCAGATCAAAGCGTGCAAGCAGTGGTGATTGGCTCGCAGCTACCGTTGTTTTGCGGCGGCGCTGATATTGAAGAATTTAAAACAGACGTGTTTTGGGATCAGCCAAACTTGCACGATTTGATTGAAGCGATAGAAACGGCACCCAAATTGACGGTTGCGGCGATCAATGGTGCGGCGATGGGCGGCGCGGTGGAGCTGGCTCTGGCTTGCGATTACCGCTATTGTGGCGTTAATGCTCGTCTGGGTTTGCCTGAAATTCATCTGGGCCTGTTCCCAGGGGCGGGCGGTACACAACGCTTGCCTCGCATCGTCGGATTGGAAATAGCAGCAGATATTATATTGGAGGGCGATGCTGTTCCTGCTGGATCAGCTTTGCAGCTGGGTTTGGCGGACGCACAGCTTATGAACCCAGCTGATGATCAAGAGTCCTTTATTGAACAGGCAATTTTCTACACGCAGGGTCTGTTAGCGCAAGGCGCACCGTTGTGTCGTAGTACAGCAGGCCCGCTATCAACCGAAATACTGCCAGTAGATTTTTTTAACAAGCTGCGCGACGAAATTAAAGCCTCAGCCGATGCATGCAATGGCAGCGCCGAAGGTGGGTTGGCCTGTGTTGATTCTTTGCAGCTGAGCACGGAGCTTGAGTTCGTCGCTGCGATTAATCAAGATGCAGATGCTTTTAAGGCCTTGTTGCATAGTCCACATTCCTTGGCCAAGCGTCATTTGTTTTTTGCAAAGCGCCAAGCTTATAAAGTGCCAGGCTTGCAGCCCACTGCGCCGTTAGCCATTAAGCAAGTTGGGGTGCTGGGTGCTAAAAAGGCGGGACAAGATTTAGCGTTGGCTGCGTTACAAGCGGGCTTTGCAGTGGCATTACTTGCCTTTGATGAACAACAAGCTACATCTGCCCGCGCAACTCTAAGTGCATGCCTTGGCAGTGATACACAGTTTCAAGTGACTACGCAGTTAGAGGATCTTAGCGCGGCGGATTTGTTGATCGAAGCGCAAGACTTAAAGAACATTGCTAAACGGCAAACTTTATGGGAAAAGCTGGGCCAGCATTGCGGAGAGAATGTGGTGTTTGCTGCTCGTGCTGCGGGCGAGGCATTGAAAACTGTGCTCCCAGCCAATCGCCGCCATTGCATAGGACTGCAAGCTTTGGGTTTTGACGACAATGTTGATTTGCTGGAAATTGCTCGTTGCTCTAGCACATCTGATGAAGCGCTAAGCGCCTTCTTGCAGTTCAGTAAACGTCTTGGCGCGCAAGCGGTGGTCTTGGGCACTGACGCTGATTTTGCCTCGGCGCAAATGCTTACAGCTGGTTTAAGTGCGTTATCGGATTTATTGCAGCAAGGGGTGCAAACAGAACAGATTAATCAAGCGCTAGAGCAATTTGGTTTACGTTGCAGCTTGTTTGATTTGGCAGAGGGTATACAGGTGGAGTCTCCTATTATGACTGAAATAGATCGGCTAAAAAAAGAAAGTGATACATCTGATATCAGCGCTCAATGCATTGGCGATATGACACGTTGTGCGCAAACATTGTTGAGACAAAAACAGTTGGCACGTGCTAGTGATGCAGATTTAATTGCGGTACTGGGCTTAGGTTTTCCCGACTGGCGTGGTGGACCTTTGTATTACGCCGAGCACGATGGCTAACTAATGAGTTAGCTTGAAATAAGACGATACCTAAATCATGAAGAACTGGCTTAATTTTCTGCCCTTAACAGTATTTGTAGTGATTGGTTATGCGGGTGGAGCAGAAAGCATTCAGCGTTGGCAGTGGGCCTGGAAGCTGGCCAGTGTTTGTGCCTTAATTGTTCTGGTTGTTAAACTGAAAGAGTTGGCGTCGGCGAATCGTATATTTGTCGGGGTGAATTTATTTTTATTGATTGGTGGTGCATTGGCATGGTTAGACTTAGGGCAATGGCTAGCTGTTTATGGTGGACAGTTGCGAGGAGCGAGCTTGTTTGCGGTGCTTAGCGTGGTGGGGCTTGTGAGCACTTTAGGCAGTGATAGGGGGTACATCAACTTGGGTGATGGAACACCGAGAGCAGTAAAAAATACTCTTGGTTGTTGTTGGCAGTCACACTTTTGGAAGGCATTATTTCTTGGTCATTTAGACAAAACCAATTGCTAGAAGCCACGCTGCCGTTTTTGTTGGTCTACTTTGCCGACCAATTTTTCAGCAAAGCAGCACAAAACGCACGCTAAGCACTTGCTGCAAAGAGGGGCTATCGGTAATAATGGTTTAGTTATCATTATAAATAAACATAATTAATCATGAGTTTTAAAGCCTTAGTAGTGGAGCAGGATGAAGACGGTAAAAAAAGTGTTGCGGTGCAAGAGCTGGACGAATCGCGCCTGCGCGATGGCGAGGTGACTGTGGCGGTGGAATACAGCACTTTAAATTATAAAGACGGCATGTGCATGGGCAACAGCCAAGGATTAGTGCGTAATTATCCGCATGTGCCGGGGGTGGATTTTGCAGGCACGGTGGAAACATCGAAGGACTCGCGCTATAAGGCAGGCGATAAAGTAGTGCTCACTGGTTGGCGCGTGGGTGAAGCGTGGTGGGGCGGTTATGCACAAAAAGCCTGCGTCAAGGCCGACTGGTTGGTGCCATTGCCTGATGGTATCAGTACTCACGATGCAATGGCGATCGGCACGGCGGGGTTTACCGCGATGTTGTCAGTGTTGGCGCTGGAGCAACATGGCTTGCAAATGGGCAATGGCCCTGTGCTGGTGACGGGTGCGTCGGGCGGTGTGGGCTCGGTCGCCACAGCGATTTTGGCGCAGCTAGGCCATGAAGTGACAGCAGTGACGGGGCGCCCTGAAACGGGTGATTATCTCAAGCAATTAGGTGCAAACGAGTTGATTGCACGTGAAGACATTAACACCTTAAGCGATCGTCCATTGGAAGCGGAGCAATGGGTTGGTTGCATTGACTCGGTGGGCGGTGATATGTTGGGGCGGGTGATTGGTCAAATCAAGCGAGGTGGTTCCATTGCTGCAGTGGGTTTGGTGGGCGGTGTGAAGGTCACCGCTTCGGTGATGCCCTTTTTGCTGCGTGGAATTAACCTGCTGGGGATTGATTCGGTTTCAGCGCCTTATGAAAAGCGCGTACAAGCTTGGCAGCGCTTAGCGAAAGATTTACCGATGGACATTTTGCATAGCATGGTCACCGAAGCGACTCTGCATGATTTGCCTGATTTAGGAAAGGCCATATTAGCTGGCAAGGTAAAGGGCCGCGTGGTGGTGGACGTCAATGCGGATAAGGCAGTCTAAAATTGCTTGTTGACCATGCTTAGCATGGTACTAAATCAGCTGTTTTTAACCTAGAATAGGTCTCATTGTGTAGGCCTATTTTTTTGCTCGAACCTTGATAATTTAAGCAACAAATGATCTAGACAATGACTGACCAACCTGATTACCGTAACTTGCCGCTCACTAGTAACCATTGGGGTACGTATCGGGTGCAAACTAAAAATGGTAAGGTGACAGCGCTGCATGGCTTTGAAGAGGATGATGATCCGTCGCTCATCGGCACGGGCATTGTTGATGTGCTAGACGGCCCAACGCGCATTCAAACTCCTTGTGTGCGTAAAAGCTATCTAGACGGCGGACCGGGTAGTCATAACGAGCGGCGTGGTGCTGACCCATTTGTGAGTGTGTCTTGGGAGACCGCTGAAAAACTGGTGGCGGATGAATTCAATCGTGTGCGTAAGCAATACGGCAACGAATCTATTTATGCAGGTTCTTACGGTTGGTCCAGTGCCGGGCGCTTTCATCATGCCCAAAGCCAAATTCATCGCTTTTTAAACTGCATCGGCGGTTATACCCGTTCGGTCAACACTTATAGCTTGGCGTCGGCCGAGGTGATCTTGCCGCATATTTTAGGCGATTTGTTTGGCTTTTTGGCTGCGGCCACCAGCTGGCCTTCGATCATTGAACAGGGTGAGCTGGTCGTGGCTTTTGGTGGTATGCCATTGAAGAATGGGCAAATCAACAACGGCGGCGTTGGACGACATGTGCAGCGGGCGCACATGGAAGCGGCCAGCAGCAAGGGGGTGCAGTTTGTCAATCTTAGCCCACTACGCGATGACGTGGCCGATTGCGTGCAGGCCCAGTGGCTGGCACCGCGGCCCGGCACCGATGCCGCGATTTTGCTGGCCATTGCCCACACGCTGTACACCGAAGGCTTATATGATGCGGCTTTTATTGAACAATACACCCATGGCTTTGCGCAGTTTTTGCCTTATTTACTGGGCGAAACTGATGGTATTGCGAAAGATGCCCAATGGGCGGCGCAGATTAGCGAGTTAAGCCGTGATGACATCATTGGTTTAAGCCGCCGGATGGCAAGCAGCCGTACCATGTTGTCAGTTAGCTGGTCGCTTACTCGCCAAGACCATGGCGAGCAAACCATCTGGGCGGCGGTCACGGTGGCGGCGATGCTGGGGCAGATTGGCCTGCCCGGCGGCGGCATTGGTTTTGGCTACAGCGCCACCAACAGTGTGGGCGACCACGGCACCAAAATTCCGGGTGCTTCTTTACCGCAAGGCCAAAACCCAGTTAAGCATTTTATTCCGGTGGCGCGCATCAGCGATATGCTGCTGCACCCGAATGAGCCGTTCGAGTTTAACGGTCAGCAATACACGTACCCCGACATTCATCTGGTGCATTGGGCGGGCGGCAACCCGTTTCATCATCATCAAGATTTAAACCGAATGCTAAAGGCATGGCGTAAGCCGGACACCATCATCGTGCAAGACTGGTGCTGGAACGCGATGGCCAAGCATGCTGACATTGTGCTGCCTTGCACCACTACGCTAGAGCGCAATGACATTGCCTTTTCGCCGCGCGACCCTTACGTGGTGGCGATGCAGCAGGTAATTGAGCCAGTAGGTGAAAGCCGCAATGATTACGACATCTTGGCAGGCATCGCCGCGCAGATGGGAGTAGAGGAAGCGTTTACTGAGGGGCGTGATGAAGGCCAGTGGCTAGAGTGGATTTATGCCCAAACGCGTGAACGCGCCGCTGCCATCGGCATCGATATGCCCAGCTACGACCAGTTGCAGAAGCAAAACTGGTTTGTGCCCAAGCCGCCTGCGCAGCCGGTGGTGATGTTGAAGGCGTTTCGTGATGACCCCAAAGCCAACCGGTTAAGCACGGCCACCGGTCTCATCGAGATTTTCTCGCCCACCGTGGCCGGCTTTGCTTATGACGATTGCCCGGGCCACCCCACATGGTTAGAACCGGTGGAATGGCTGGGCGGCGCAGTGGCCAAGCAGCACCCGCTGCACCTTATCTCTAATCAACCCAAAGACAAGCTGCACTCGCAGCTAGACCACGGCAGCCATTGTGCGAAAAGTAAGATTAAGCAGCGCGAGCCGCTGCGCTTGCATCCAGCGGATGCCGCCGAGCGCGGTTTGCAGGCGGGTGATATAGTGCGGGTGTTTAATGCGCGCGGCACCTGCTTGGCAGGGGTGCAAATCAGTGATGCCGTGCGCCAAGGTGTGGTGCAGATGAGCACGGGAGCGTGGTACGACCCCGAAACGCCCGGGAAAATCGGTAGCCTGTGCAAGCACGGTAATGTGAATGTGCTGACCTTAGATCAACGTACCTCTAAATTATCGCAAGGCTTGTTGGCGCATACTTGCTTGGTAGAAGTGGAGTTGTTTGAAGGTGAGTTGCCGATTTTGACGGCATTTGATTCACCTAAGATTATTTGATCTGATTCATAATATTTGTCTTAGATGCAAACTATCAAAATCACATGTGTAAAAGATTTTTTGGCTCATATAGAGTTATCTTCAGATAACGGTGTGACGTCACTCTACCGTGGAGAAGCTAAGCTATATGATTATCCTTGTACTCCAAAGTTATATCGTGGATATAAAGACTATATGCCGCTTTTAATGTTGTTGATACATCAGAGGCGTAGTGTTTATGACTGGATAAATGAAGTTGCAATTCTAGAAGAGCGTGAACCTGCAGGAGCTAATAGTCCATTTGAGCAAATGGCTCTTGCTCAACATTATGGAATATCGACCTGCCTTTTAGATTGGTCACTTAATCCGCTTGTTGCACTCTGGTTTGCGTGTAGTGATCAAGCTCAGAGCAAAAGTACTAATTCATGTTATGTCTACTCAGCTAAGTCAGATGTGGAAGACTTGAGGTTTGGTAGTCTCACTGGTTCTAAAAACACTGATAGAGATATAGCTTTGAAGAACCCATTTAACGGATCGAATATGAAGCAAAAAGATAAGGAGGGTCCTCATGGAGAGTTTTTTCAAGATGTTCACTTTGTTCAGGTGTCTTTGCCTCTAGATAGTAGAATACTATCTCAAAGCTCTGTTTTTTCAATTCACCCTCACAACAAGGTGTCAGTGACAGAGCCTATTACTTTTGAAGTATTAGGAAAATATACAGCACCAATACTTGAAGAATTAAGTGTGCTGGGCATTAATAAGCGATCGTTAAGTTTAGAAACTAGAGATTCATTAGCAGAGCGAATTAATATGGAGCGAAGTTGTTCTCCTAGTGGTTTTGATGGTC
>CALIFM010000040.1 GCA_938021685.1 uncultured Gammaproteobacteria bacterium
GATCAAACGTAATAACTGAATGATCTTCTTTGGGGCATACTGCTTTCTGGGCATGACATAGTCCTCGTTAGTCTTAAGGTTTAGTGTAAAACAACTAAAATCCTAACTTTAATACTGGACTCGTTTATAGGGGGCAGGTCATCATCAAGGAAGGGGTATCTACCCGATTCTAGTAAATCTAACAGCTCTTCACCAAAAAATTTAACTAAAATCCTATGAATAAAGCCACAAATCCATCAATTTAATAGTTTGCTGCACTTTGGCTTTACCACCTAAACATTTAAAATAATCTCATGATAACCTCTGCTGAAATAACTGACTTTAAGCGCGATGGCGCCGTAGTATTACGCGGGATATTTAGTGGTTGGTTAGATGTAATGGCTGCTGGCGTTGAAGCGAATATGCAACACCCTAGCCAATATGCCAGTGAAAACGCCGTTGCAGCTGGTGAAGGACGGTTTTTCGATGATTACTGCAATTGGCAACGTATCAAGCCTTTGCAGCAAATGGTTGAACAAAGCCCTGCAGCACAGCTAGCTGCCTTGGCGATGCAGTCGCAAACTGCACAGTTTTTTCATGACCATGTTCTGGTAAAAGAGCCGCACACCACCAAACCTACCCCATGGCACCAAGATGCCCCTTATTATTTTGTGCAAGGCAAGCAAACCGTAAGCATGTGGCTGCCGCTGGAACCGGTGGACGCTGCCAGCTTGCGCTTTGTGCGCGGCTCGCACCGCTGGCCAAAGTTAGTGCGACCGGTTAGTTGGGCTGATGATAGTGATTTTTATTCCAATGATACGGATTTTATGCCACTGCCACCTAGCTTATTGTCTTTGGATAACAAACCTAGCAGCAGTGCGCATAAGACCGATATCAAAGCGCATCAACGCGCTGTAGCAGCAGCAATTCGAGCACAAAAAAACACAGAGAGCGCTAAAATCACGGTTACTAATGACGATATTTTGCAATGGACCTTGCAACCAGGAGACGCGGTTTTATTTAACTTTCGCACTGTACACGGCGCACACGGTAACGCCAGCACAGCACGCCGCCGTGCCTTAAGCTTACGTTGGGTCGGCGATGATGCACATTATGTACAACAACGTGCAGGTCGCACATCACCGCCCTACCCAGGCCATAACATGAGGGCTGGTCAGCGGCTACGCGAAGATTGGTTTCCTGTTATCTGGCCCCCACAACGCCAAGGCTAATATAGAGCGACGGCTGCCATTTAGGTAAACCAAACCCAGCTACTCTTTCAAGCCCTATTAGTGTGGCAACTGAGTTGGATACGTTATCAACATGAGCTTTATTTAGCGATCTACAATAAGGTCAAATTTCTCATCACAACGCGCTTTTCTTACAGTCTATTTGATGCTTGTGCATTTTTTATATTGATAAATTGAACAGTGGAATTGAACTTTTATGCCGCTTTGAAATCTATGGCTTAAATGCTGATATTTTTTTGAAAACCATATATGTTTATATTTATACTTTTTATCTTAAATAAAATCCTTTTATACGGCCAAACAACATATCAAAAGATAATTTTTCTCTCATAATGCTATACTTTATAGAAGCAAAATGAAAAGGCAGCTCAAACATGGCACGAACTTTAGATATGCGAAACAGAAAAACTTGGTCTGCTCCTTTAATCATATTACTCAATGCTCAAGACGTAATGGGGGCTGCTAAAGACGCCTATGGAGATAGTGTAGAAATAGGCACACGAAGTCATATGGTAAGCACAGAAAATGTCCATGTTCAACAAGTCCTAGATGCCTGCTCCGCTGGCCTTAATAGCCGTGTGTTTAATCGTCCTGTATCAAGCGGGGAACCCTTGAATGCTGGTTGCGATATTGGTCCAAGCTAATTAATTGGCCAAGCTGGATGAAGACTATCATCTTCCTTCTAGCAACCCCAATTTCATGTGAACTCTGTATTAGAGGCTCTACAACAAGCCTAGACCTTGCTACAATGGGGCATTGAAACGTGCCTTTATGAGGTCAACATGTTAAAACAACTTTTTGGTTCTCTTTTTGGCAACAACGCTAATCACCCCAGCAGCAAGCCTAGCGCGCAGTACGATACTTATACCTATAATGGCTACCGCATTACGCCTATGCCGCAAAAACGCGATGGCGGGTATAGCACCGAAGCAATGATTGAAAAAGAAGTAAACGGCGAAACCAAGCAACATCACTTTATTCGCTCTGATACGGCTGGCAGCGCCGACCAGGCCCTGGAGCTCATCGAAAGTAAAGTAAAACTATGCCTAGATCAACAAGCCGATGGGGTATTTCGGTAGAACCAGCTGCCTGCTTGCTTATTATTTAACCCATCTACACTAATTTTGCTAAATACCGCCCCGTGTGCGATGCCTTAACCTTCGCTACTGTCTCAGGCGGACCGCTGGCGATCACTTCGCCACCACCACTACCACCTTCAGGGCCAAGATCCACCACCCAATCGGCGGTTTTGATCACATCTAAATTATGCTCAATCACAATGACTGTATTGCCTTCGTCGCGTAGACGGTGAATTACTTTCAGCAGTTGTTGAATATCCTCAAAGTGCAAACCCGTAGTGGGTTCATCCAGTAAATACAATGTACGGCCCGTGTCACGCTTCGATAGTTCACGCGACAGCTTGACCCGCTGCGCTTCGCCGCCCGATAAGGTGATCGCACTTTGCCCTAATGTAATATATCCAAGCCCCACATCCATTAAAGTATCGAGTTTACGCTTAACTAACGGGATGGCACTGAAAAATACACTGGCTTCTTCGATAGTGAGATTTAGCACTTCATGGATATTCAAGCCCTTGAACTTGATATCCAACGTTTCACGGTTATAGCGACTGCCTTTACATACGTCACAAGCCACATACACATCGGGTAAAAAGTGCATTTCCACACGGATCATGCCTTCACCTTGACAAGCTTCACAGCGCCCGCCTTTGACGTTAAACGAAAAGCGCCCTGGTTTATAACCGCGCGCACGCGCCTCTTGGGTTTGGGTGAACAAATCACGCAAATAAGTAAACAAGCCCGTGTAAGTCGCAGGGTTAGAGCGTGGTGTACGGCCAATCGGTGATTGGTCGATAGCGATAATTTTATCAAAATGCTCCAAGCCTTCAATCGCCTCGTGCGTCGCAGGGGGCTCATGCACCAAGCCCAAAGCAGCCGCTACTGCCGGTTGCAAAGTAGCATTAACCAAGGTGGATTTACCCGACCCCGATACACCGGTCACACAAGTTAATAGCCCCACTGGAAAATCAGCGTTCGCGCCCTTTAGATTATTACCACTCGCGCCGGTAATGCGCAGCACCTTGTTAGCGTCTTGCTTCGTGCGTTTTTTCGGCACAGCGATGGACTTTTTGCCTGATAGATATTGTCCCGTGATTGACGCCTTGTTGGTCATAATCTGCTTAGGCGTACCTTGGGCCACAATCTGTCCGCCGTGCTTACCAGCACCTGGTCCAATGTCTAACACATAATCTGCCGCCGCGATGGTTTCTTCGTCATGCTCCACCACAATCACGGTGTTGCCGATGTCGCGCAGATGGTTCAACGTTTGCAACAAACGGCTATTATCACGCTGATGCAGACCAATTGATGGTTCGTCTAGAATATACATTACTCCCACTAAGCCTGAGCCAATCTGCGAGGCTAAACGGATACGCTGCGCCTCACCGCCCGACAAAGTATCAGCCGTACGGTCTAGCGTAAGATAATTAAGACCTACATTTATTAAGAAGCCCAAACGCGCATCAATCTCATTAATGATTTTCTCTGCAATTTGTGCTCGCTTGCCATCAAGATTGAGCCCTGTGAAAAAATCGCGGCTGTCGTTCACTGCCATGGAGGTCAGTTGATGAATCGGCTGGTCATTCACAAACACGTTTCGGCTGGCTTCGCTTAGACGACTACCTGCACAAGTGCTGCAAGCTTGGTCAGAAAAAAACTTTCCTAAGTATTCACGCACCCCGGCAGATTCAGTATCCATAAAACGACGTTGGCGGTTCGGAATCACGCCTTCAAACGGTCGGTTCCGACCTGGGAAGTGACCACGGGTGTTAAGCGTAAAGTCCACCGTCGTATCTCCAGTGCCAAATAAAATTAAGTTTTTATGCTCATCGCTTAATTGCTCATACGGCGTGTTTACATCAAAGTCATAAGTCATACCCAAGGCTTCAAGCATGCCGAAATAATAGCCACTGCGCCGGTCCCAACCCGTTATGGCCCCTTCAGCTAAGCTTAGTGCAGGATCAGTAATTGCCTTATCCGGGTCC
>CALIFM010000041.1 GCA_938021685.1 uncultured Gammaproteobacteria bacterium
CTTTTCAAACCTTTTATGGTGTATTTGCTTTTTTAGCAGGGCAAGAAACCATCATTGGCATATGGCCCAAGCTCTATTACCCAGGCTCATCAACCGGCAGCTTTGTTAATCATAACCACTATGCTAATTTTGTGGCAGTCACCCTGCCTTTAGTGGTCTCATATTTATATATGCGAGCCGAAAAGCATGGTCAGCAACAACCTATCATTACAGTTGCCGCTGTGTTTGCCATCTTAATCTTAACAGCTTTTAGCATTTTTGCTCTCATTAGCAGCACCTCTAGAATGGGCGCAGCCGTTGGCGGGCTGGGTATTGTGCTAACGTTTTTTATGCTTGTGGTGCAACGTGTGCGACTGCATTTACTCCTTAAGCTATTGCTAATTGTCATCACTATCCTGATCGGCTTGATGATGGCTAGCTTTATTGGACTGGATGATATCTTAAGCCGCTATGAACGAGCACGAGGCTACGATATGCGCTGGCAAATATGGCCTGCTATTTTCGAGCTCCCCACTTCTATGCTGCTACTTGGCGCCGGAGGAGGCACATTTCTTGATGTATTTCTACAAACACATCCACCAACCACGCCTAAAACTGCTGATTATGCACACAATGACTATTTACAGTTTTTAGTCGAATATGGCGTCTTAGGTATCACCATTCTTGTGGTTTCTGCTCTCCATTTAGTCGTATTACAGTTTAAAAATAAAAATAAACGCCACCCCTTACAAGCAGCTGCTTGGATCAGCATTTTGGTCATGGCTTTACACTGTGTGATTGATTTCAATCTGCACATTCCTGCAAATGCATTTATCTTTTGGTTTTCTATCGGCCTTATCTTAAACCCAAAGCTTGAGTCTACATTAGGGCCTAAGGTATTTGAAAAGAAGTCCTCTACTAATAAGCGTCGCAAACGCCGAAGAAGAAGTCAGCCAATCTCACCCAGAAGCAGGCATATTTAAGCTTCAAGCACGCTAGCAATCCCGAAGCCAGTCTATTGTTCTAAACGTGCAGGGTAAAGAAGCTATGCTTTTTTACTTTTTCACCCCTTATTTGAATTGTCTTCGATTCCTGCAAACTCTTCATCGCCATAAGTGTAAGCTTTATAGTTATCATAATAATAATAACTATTGTCATAGCCATAATCATCCGTTTGGTCGGTAGAGAACTTAGTCAATAAAACACCAGCAATAGGGGCGTTGACGCGCCACAGCCTGTTAATTGTGTTTTTGGGTGCGTCTTTATTCTTCTGACTGATATCTACCGCCAACGCTAATATTTTTGCGTATTGTGACAAAATCAACGCATCGGTTAAACCTGGAGCCCGCGGCGCACCGAATACTTTATGCAATGAAGGCTTACGCAAATCACAGTCAACAATCAAAACTTTTTTATCGCTTTTAGCTAAAGTAATGGCTAAATTGACGGTCGAGGAAGTCTTGCCTTCTGAAGGCCCCGAGCTAGTAATCATGACCGTATCCATTGCTTTACCTGGCATTGAATAAATCAAACTAGTTCGCAACGACCTAAACGTTTCTGCTTTAGGGCCATTAGGCTGAGTATGCGTTTGCAGCCAACTTCATCGCGTTTTGCACCTTCAGTAAGAAGTGGAATAACACTTAACACTGGTAACTGGGCATGATCTTCAACTTCCTTTATAGATCTAAATTTCCTATCATGCAACGCCATAATAAACACCAGCGCCAGGCCAACTAAGCCACCACATGACATAGCCACAACAACATTTTTCGGAATATTAGGGAACGATTTACCACTCGGCGCAGGCTCCGACAAAGAAAGTTGATCCATCTCTAAGTTCGCAGCCAAACTGGCGCGCTTTACTTTTTCAAGCAAACCTTGATACAGGTTTTTATAGTTCTCCCACTCACGCTTGAGGATGTTGAACGCAATTGAGCGATTCTTTAAATCCAATAATTCAGAGTTGCTAGTACTTAAATCTGCAGTCAATACACTTCTTCATCCATTAGAATTTGATAGTCCGCCGCCAATTTATCAACTGAAGACTTTATCTGCCGGGCCAACTCTTTTTCTGTCTCCCCAATTTGATGCTTAATGACTTTAGCTTAGGATAATCTTCTAAGTATGTGCCCGATAATTGATTATATTCAGCTTTTAAGCTCGCCACTTCTTGCTGCAAGAGCTTAACGAGATCATTTTGGAGCATTAAAACAAGCGTATCTTGATCATTAATACCCTGCACATTCTTGATCAGTATCTCTAAATCACGGCGGCTTCTTTGCACATCTAGCAACGATTGACTGATCGAAACGACTCGCGTATTCATTATGTTATTGCTATCTTCTAGGTCAACAATGCCTGTTTTTCGCGAAAACTCTGTCATCTCTCGCTCTGATAGCTCTAGCTTTTTCTGTACATTAATCAACTCAACATTTAATGTCGCCTGTGCTGCCTTAGCTAACTCTTGCTGACCACTAGATTCCACTTTGTTATAGGTGTCGACTAGATTATTTACTATTTTCGCAGCTGTTTCAGGCTCAAATGAGGTATAGCAAATGCGCAGTAAATTTGTTCTCTTTATTTCCTCGATAGATACATTGCTTTTATAAACTCCAACTGCCACACCTAAGTTATCATCTCGATCACCCTTAGCTGCTTTCTGCTCGTCTGACGCTTTAGGTGGTATGACTAGATTTTTTACAATTGAAGTCAACTGGTCAAAGCTAGGGATGAGTCTTCGCTGCGTCAGCTCACCCGTGAACTCAGGGTCATTTTGCAAGCTAAAATCTTCAATAAGCGCCCTACCAACACCACCACCAGGCAGCATTTTGATTGATGTTGCTGCTGCTTTATAGTCACCACCACCACCGATATCGCCTATTGAACCTGCCACATCATTACCGACACTTACCAATCTTGTATTTTGATTAACACGCACAATCGATGTTGCCGTATACATTGGACGTAAAAGTAAACTATAGATAACAGCGATCAAGCCAAAAAGGCCTACTAAAGTGAATATGACACTTTTATAACGACGGATAACGCGCCACAATCGGCCTGTATCTAATACATCATCAACCGATAGTTTGCTGTATATGCGTCGACAATTGACGACTAGGAGCTTGTCCAAGAAGATTCGCGTCGCGCTCTGTGAGCAACATTTCTAAATTGTCAGTAGACATTTTCTTGGCTTGTTTCTATCTTGCAACTACGACCTTTCAATAAAGGCCGCTTAAAAGCTGAACTGATGAAGTTTTGTAACTACAAATAGCTGCAATCATAATAAAAACATAAACCGTAGGCCATATTTCCAGAACACACTGAGTCCGTATTTAAAATTATTGTGGCCCACTAATATTAAATCACCTGATTCTAGTTTGAAATTTTCTTCTTTGTTCTCTCTTATTCTATCCAAATCAAGGTTATATTCCTTATTGGTTGTACGATCAATTTTTCTCAGCACCCTAACTTTCTTTTCAGAAGCGACCCAGTCCGCGCCACCAGCTAGCGCCAGCAAGCTTAAAATAGTGGTGTCTTCAGCCATGTCATATGATCCAGGTCTGCCAATAGCACCATCAATGTAAACCACACCGGCTGATGGCACATAAACGCTATCGCCATTTTTCAACACAATATTGGTGACCATTCGACGGTTACTCAAATCAGTCTCGGTTATAGGGTCAACTATACCCTCAACATCAACGACTAATCTTGCAATACGTAACTGACCGGTCTCTGGGTTTTTGAGCGAAGTATTGATCACCATCTCCCGCCCTGCATTGGAGGCTAAACCACCTGCCATTAATAGCATTTCAAGTGGGTTTCGGCCTTGATTAATTTTATAAATCTTAGGTGACCTTACTGCACCTAAAACCGACACCTCACTAGAACTATACTCAGTAACATTAACCGTAACCTGAGGGTCGCGCAAAATACTTTCTCTTAATTTATTCTCAATGAATAACTGCGTCTCTACCACAGATAATCCACCAACTTTAACGCCACCAATCAGTGGCATTTGCAATTCACCTTTAGAATTAACCTGGTAAACTTTGCTGAGCTCTTCAGCATCATAAACCTGCACTTCTACTTTATCGCCTATACCCAATCGATAAACTGAAGCAGCTGCTCCATCACCGGAAGCTTGGTTTTCAAGGGCTGCGTTAAGATTATCTATCGATTTGTTACGGCTGGTTTCAGCAGCATTTGCTACAGCATCAGGTAAGGTATTGACATTTCTAGTAGGCTGAGGCGCGCAAGCTGCTATAGATCCCACTAAAAATATTAACGCAAAATAATTGAACAAAGGACGGGTTATTATGCTCATAAATCTACACTATCAAAGGTGAGGGTTTCAATGCAAGGGCAAGACAACAGCCATCTAAATAAACCAAAGAAGCATGCAACCCCGATTTACTAAGAATGTGATTTTGGCACATTGAACGAGCCATTAAAAAAAATAA
>CALIFM010000042.1 GCA_938021685.1 uncultured Gammaproteobacteria bacterium
TGAGCCTGGCAAAAGATTATGGCTTTACGTTAAGCGAAGCGCAGTTTGATTGGGCGACTATCAAGCAAAAGCGTGATGCTTACATCGAGCGCTTGAATGGTATTTATGCCAAAAATCTAAGCAATTCTGACGTGCAAGTAGTAGAGGGTTACGCCCAATTTATGGACGCCAACACAGTGGTTGTGGATGATCAGCAATTTGTCTCCAAACACATCCTAATTGCCACGGGCGGCTATCCGTGGGTGCCAGATTTACCGGGGGCGGAATTAGGAATCAGTAGCGACGGCTTTTTTGAGCTAGAAACCTTGCCCAAGCGCTGCCTGGTGGTGGGTGCGGGTTATATCGCCACGGAGTTGGCAGGAGTATTAAATGGGTTGGGTTCAAAAGTCACTTTGGCACTGCGTAAGGACAAGGCGCTGCGTGGCTTTGACACAGACTTGCAAGATGAGTTGATGGCGCAAATGGCCGAGAACGGCATCAATATTAAAACTAAATTGTCGCTATCAGGGTTAGAAAAAACAGCAGGTGGCATCCAAGCCAACGACCAAGACAGCAAGGCTGTAGGCGAATACGATTGTGTGTTGTGGGCCATTGGCCGCCTGCCAAGCAGTGGTACCTTGGGCTTAGGCAAAGCAGGTTTAAGCGTAAATAAAAGTGGTTTTGTTGAAACCGATGCGCAGCAAAACACTGTGGTAAAAGGCATTTATGCTGTGGGCGACGTGACTGGTCGTGCAGCTTTGACTCCAGTGGCAATCGCAGCAGGTCGTCAGCTGGCCGAGCGCTTATTCAATAATGACACGCAGGCGAAGTTTAATTACGACCTTATTCCTACGGTCATGTTTACCCACCCACCTATCGGCACAGTGGGGCTAAGTGAGCAACAAGCCATCGAGCAATTTGGAGAACAGGAAGTGACGGTGTACAAAAGTCGTTTTGTGAATATGCTGTATGCTGTTAGTGAGCACAAACCGGCCACACTGATGAAGCTGGTATGCCAAGGCGTGCAGCAAAAAGTAGTGGGCTGTCACATCATTGGTGATGCGGCGGATGAAATGCTGCAAGGCTTTGCTGTAGCCATCACCATGGGCGCCACCAAGCAAGACTTTGACGACACTTTGGCCATCCATCCTACCGCTGGAGAGGAGCTAGTGACATTGGTTTAATCCGAAATTTAATCATGCTAGAATCAGCGCCCACTAATTTTCCAAAATAATCGTTGCAGATGCCCAAATTAATTTGCTTTGAAATTAATGAGATAAATTTTCCTGATGTGGAAAAATATATCAAGGATGGAAAGCTTAAAAACTTTGCCCGTCTGATCAACGAGTATGGTTATAGCACCACGATTTCAGAATCGGACCAAGGGGTGCTGAACCCCTGGGTTCAGTGGGTTACCGCGCACACGGGGTTGGAGTATGCAGACCATGGCATTAAGCGATTGGGCGATGCTCAAAACGCAAATTTTGATCAAATCTGGGAGTCGATTGAAAGCTTAGGCTTCAAAGTGGGTGCTTTCTACCCATTTAATAGCAAAAACAAGCTTAAATCAGCAAGCTTTTTTACGCCAGACCCTTGGGTAGACACACCGATTGATGCCCCTTATTCGGTGAAGCTGATTCATCAAGCGCTCAAGCAAATTACCTCCGACTATGCCAAAGACAAAATTGCCTTAAGCTCATACTTAAAGCTTGGGTTTGGCATGTTGCCGTATATGCAGTTGAGGCACATTCCGCAGTATGCCAATTTCACCTATCATTATTTAAAGGGCCGCAAGTGGTACCGAGCACTTCTATGCGATTTATTGTTATCGGATGTGTTTGTTAAACTTTACAAGAAAAACCGTCCGGATTTTGCCACGGTGTGCATCAATGCGGGCGCACATGTGCAGCATCATTATGCGTTTTCATCGGTACATTATGAAGGCGAGATCAAGAATCCAGAGTGGTATGTGCCTGCAAATTTCGACCCCGTTGAACAGGTTTATGAGCTTTATGACCAACTCATTGGAGAATGGTTAGAGGCGATGCCACAAGATACGCGCGCCATGTTTATTACAGGCCTAAGCCAAGAAGCACATGATCGCATGTCCATCTACTATCGCTTAGATGACCACGAAGCGTTTTTGCAAGAGATAGGTTTGCAATACAAGAAAGTTCAGCCGTTGATGACAGAAGACTTTATTTTGTGGTTTGACACCAATGAGCAGGCAAAGGCGGCGCAAGTTTTGCTTGATGGTGTGGTTGCCGAAGGTCATGATGATTTGTTTTACGTTCAATCAGCAGACGACAACGAGCGCAGTGATGCAACTACTGCATCGTTGTTTTATGTTGATAACCGCGGCAAAGATCTTTACATTCAGTTACGTCCATGTAATCGCAAATACCCTGAGAATTTTACTATCAAATCAGGAGATACGCGTATCAAGAAATTTGAAGATAAAGTTTCTTTTGTATCTATCAAGAACTCAGGGCACCGCTCAGAAGGTTATTTTATTGATACTAATCAGACCAAGGAGCACCAATCAAAAACAATTCTTTTGAAGGACGTGTTCCATAAAATACGGGCTGTGTTTGACACAAGAGCAGAAGCGTAAAGCTACGGCATACAACTTAGAGCATTCCTAGATCAGCAGCGCATAATAAATGCTGTGTTTCAAAAGAGTTTTGTATGTTGGTTAAACTAAGCCGAGGCCAAATTTGGTTGGCTATAGCTGCTGTGCTG
>CALIFM010000043.1 GCA_938021685.1 uncultured Gammaproteobacteria bacterium
CACGATGATCAACACGGAACAGCAATTATTGTAGCAGCAGCAGTGCGCAATGCACTGCATTTGAATGGTAAAGATATTAAAAAGATCAAATTAGTTGCTTCAGGTGCGGGCGCAGCTTCTTTGGCTTGCCTCAATTTGTTAGTTGAAATGGGCCTGCCGCGTAAAAATGTCACTGTGTTTGACAGCAAAGGTATGATTTATAAAGGCCGTGCTAAAGGCATGGATAAATATAAAGCTGCTTACGCCATGCAAAGCAAAGAACGTACGATGCTTGAGGCCTTAGATGGAGCAGATATATTCTTAGGCTTATCGGTTGCGGGCATTATCAAACCCGACGATCTTAAACTAATGGCGGATGCCCCTATTATTTTAGCTTTGGCAAATCCCGAGCCTGAAATTTTACCTGAAAAGGCGCTAAGCGCACGCCCCAATGCGATCATTGCGACTGGGCGCTCTGATTATCCTAATCAGGTGAATAATGTACTGTGTTTTCCATTCTTATTTCGTGGAGCCTTAGATGTAGGTGCAACCGTGATCAATGAGGCAATGAAGATTGCTGCTGTGGATGCGATTGCCAGCTTGGCAAAACGAGCGCCTACTGAAGAGGTGGACATGGCGTATGGCGGTGCCATCAGCACATTTGGCCCCGAAAATCTGATCCCTAAGCCTTTTGACCCTCGTTTGATCACTGAGATTGCTCCGGCAGTGGCTAAAGCAGCGATGGATTCAGGAGTGGCAACACGCCCGATTAAGGATTGGGAAGCATATACAGATCAGCTTTCTGAGTTTGTTTATCGATCCGGTTCGTTGATGAAGCCTATTTTGACTCAAGCGAAGCTTGCGCCTAAGCGTGTGATCTATGTAGAAGGTGAGCGCCGTTTGACCTTGCAAGCGGTGCTGCAAGTGGTTAATCAAAAACTTGCGTTCCCTGTTTTGCTTGGAAGGAGAGAAATGATTCTAAATCAAATCAATAAATTAGGAATAAAACTTAAAGTTGATGTTGATTTCGAAATTATTGATCCGCTTAATAATCAGCATTTCAAACCTTGCTGGCAGGAATACCACAAACTGATGGGCCGCCAAGGGGCAACGCCTGCTAACGCCAAGGCCACGATTACTAGCAATACGACTATACTTGGTTCTTTGCTGGTGCGTCTGGGCTTTGCTGATGCAATGCTGGTAGGTACTGTGGGCACTTTTGCTAAGCATGTTAGTAATGTTAGCCGTGTAGTTGGTTTGCGTGATGGCGTAAGCGAATTGGCTTCTATGATGGTGCTGGCCTTACCGACTGGAACGTTTTTCTTGTCCGACACTCATGTGTCGTCTAATCCAAATGCCAAGCAGTTGGCTAACCTAACTATAGAAGTAGCTAAAGAAGTACAACGTTTCGGTATTGAACCTAAAATGGCACTATTGTCTCGGTCAAATTTTGGTAGTCGCAGAAGTGCTGGCTCTGCCAAGAAAATTCAAAAAGCAATGGCGATCATTCGTGAATTAGCCCCTGACTTACAGGTCGACGGTGAAATGCATGCTGATGCAGCTCTATCAGAGAAGCTACGCTTTTTAAGTATGCCAGACAGCACCTTAAAAGGACGTGCAAACACCTTAATTATGCCGCGCGGTGATGCAGCGCATATCGCTTATAACTTGTTGAAAATGCTAGGTGGTGGTGTCTCTATTGGTCCTATTTTGATTGGCTCTACTTTGCCGATTCATGTGCTAACAAACTCAACTAGTGTACGAGGCCTGGTAAACATGACGGCATTGGCCGTGGCTGATGCCCAAGCGCATCAAAGAATGGAGGGAAACAAATAGACCATTGACAGGTTTGATGGGCTTGTACATACTAAGTCCATTGCGCTGATTTGATTCAAGATTGCGGGCGCACTATAAATCCTGCTAAAGATTGATGAACCCACTTTAGCGACAGAGCAGAGTGGGTTTTTTGTGGCGTAGAGGGCCGTGACTAAAGATGAAAAATAAACAGCAACATGCTGCTACACAAGCAATTCGTGCAAACCAGTTAAGAACGTCTATTGGTGAACACAGTGAAGCCGTCTTTCTGACTTCAGGTTATGTGTTTGATTCAGCCCAAGAAGCTGCGCAACGCTTTGCAGGTGATGACGATGGCCCTACTTATGGTCGAATCAGCAACCCCACTGTACAGGCCTTTGAGCAGCGTATGGCGGTGCTTGAGTATGCTAGGCATGGTGTGGCCACCGCGACAGGCATGGCGGCCATCAATGCGGTGATGACAGCTTTATTGTCTAGCGGCGATCACATTATCGCTTCATCGTCACTGTTTGGTGCAACTATTGGCTTATTTGATAAAGTACTTGCGCGCTTTGGCGTAACCACAAGCTATGTGGATGTAAGCCAGCCAGATGGATGGGCTAAGGCAGTGCAAAGCAATACAAAACTGCTTTTCTTAGAAACGCCAACTAACCCACTGTGCGAACTGATTGATATTCAAGCGGTGGCGCAAATAGCGCAGCAGGCAAAGGCAATATTGGTGGTCGACAACACTTATGGCACGCCGGTATTACAAAACCCTTTGTTGCATGGCGCAGATATTGTCGTGCACTCAGCCACCAAATACATCGATGGGCAGGGACGTGCTATGGCCGGTATGATTTGCTTGAATGATGAAGATATGCATGATGAGATATTTAGCATCATTCGTACTGCAGGTGCTACGCTTAGTCCAATGAATGCATGGGTCATGAATCAGGGTCTGCATACTTTAGCCCTTCGCATGGCACAACATAGCAGCAGCGCGTTGCAGGTAGCGCAATGGTTGCAACAACAAAAAAGTGTGTCGCAGGTGTTTTATCCAGGCCTAGATAGCCATCCACAGCAGCATTTAGTGGAAAAGCAGCAGTCAGCATCTGGTGGCATGCTTTCTTTTGAAATTAAAGGTGGTAGGCGAGCCGCTTGGAAGCTAATTGATCGATGTAAACTAGTTTCAATTAGTGTTAATTTAGGCGACAGCCGCTCGATTATCACTCATCCTGCCAGCACTTCTCATGCACGTTTGAGTGATGAGCAGCGTGCACGTTGTGGTGTAACTGATTCGCTTATCCGTTTTTCGGTAGGGCTAGAGCATGCTCAAGACATTATCGATGATTTAGCCCAAAGCTTAAATTAAGCTTAAACAAGCATTTACGCTCAAATTAACTAGATGGGACGCTAGCGCTTAAACTTAATGTGAGCGCATAAGCCTCTTGATAAACCTTCATCATGGTTTTCAAAATGTAATGTTCCATTATGCAAGCCTGCAATGGCATTAACTAAACTCAAGCCTAAACCATTTCCCTGGCTCGTGCGGCTAAGCTCGGTGCGATAAAAGCGTCGCGATAATTGCTGTAACTCATCAGGTTTGACACCGCCGCCGTTATCACAAACACTTAAATGGATCGCTTCAGGCTCTGTGTCTAAGCTGATCATAATGCGTGTATGTTCACTCGTGTGCTTGATGGCGTTGTCGACTAAGTTTGATAGTGCTTGAAAAAGCAAATTTTGGTCGCCTTGTATTGGAGCTACAGCATGCAATTTCACAACGAAGGTTTGATTTTTATCTTCGGCAAGAGGTTCGTACAACTCAATCACATCCTCAATAATATTAGCTAAATTAATATCAGTGAATGATTCACGTTTTTTAGCAGACTCGATAGTAGAAATACGTAGCAAAGAATTGAAAGTATCTAAGATGCGGTCTGCCGAACCAATCGCATGACTTATTTCTCTTTGTGTTTGTTTTTTGTTGAGCTTGGTTTCTTTTAGCTCTTCTAATTGCAAGCGAAGATGCGA
>CALIFM010000044.1 GCA_938021685.1 uncultured Gammaproteobacteria bacterium
TGGTGTTTCAAAACCCGTTTGATACGCTTAATCCGTCGATGACAGTGGGCAGCCAGATTAAGCGTGCGCTGGAGATATTTAAAATTGGTGACAGCGACAAAGATCGCGAGCAGCGTATGCTAAAACTACTTGATTTAGTGAAGTTGCCAAGGGCCTTTGCAACGCGAATGCCGCGCCAACTTTCCGGTGGACAAAAACAGCGGGTGGGTATTGCGCGTGCTTTTGCGGGGAATGCACAGGTAGTCGTGGCGGATGAGCCTGTTTCTGCGCTGGACGTGTCGGTACAAGCTGCTGTCACGGATTTGTTGATGGAAATTCAGCGTGAAAATAAGACAACGCTGCTGTTCATTAGTCATGATTTGTCGATTGTGCGCTATTTGTCTGATCGCGTGATGGTTATGTATCTTGGTCATGTGGTGGAAATGGGCGATACCGATCAAATATTTTCTCCACCTTATCATCCATATACAGAGGCGTTGTTGTCTGCTGTACCGATTGCGGATACCAGCATTGAGAAGAAACATGTAGTATTAGAAGGGGATATCCCTTCAGCGCTCAACCCACCGCCAGGCTGCCCATTTCAAACACGGTGTCGCTATAAAGACCAAGTAGGTAGTGGTTTATGCGAGACGGAAACGCCGCCAGTTAGAACGCTCTCAGAGGGCCATATTTTCAAGTGTCATCTTGGTGAAGATGTACTGAAAGACATGGAGCCAGTGATCAGTTTAAGTAAAGCTAGCTGATAATTTACTTTATGAGCACAGCCAAGTAGGCTGGCTAGTTGCTACTATGTGGAATTAGAGCTGCTTTGGCAGTGCGATTTAATCTGTCCTGCTCAATGAAAGCTAGCTGATCTGAAACACCTTGTAGATCAGTTTGATCATGCGTGACCCACAGCATGGTCAAATTCAGTTCTGTTTTAAGCTGCATTAATAGTGCTTTGACCTCTGTTTTGATCTCAGAATTTAAACCACTAAAAGGTTCATCAAGCAATAGTATAGGCCTCGATCTTACAAGGCATCGTGCTAAGGCAACGCGTTGACGTTGGCCGCCTGATAATGACTCGGGCAAGCGTTTATCCATATTAGGTAAACCGACTTTCTCCAATGCATCATAAATTGTTTTTTGATTAGCATTCGTGAGTTTTAAAGATGGAGAAATGCCTAAGCCGATATTTTGATAAACCGTTAAATGATTAAATAAATTATGCTCTTGAAAAAGGATCGTCAGGGGGCGCTCATGCGCTTTGAGCTGATCAATACGCTGCCCATCAAAGTAGATATGGCCAGACTCTGGTGGTAAAAATCCGGCTATTAAATTTAATAACGTAGATTTACCAGACCCGCTTTCGCCTAATATGCCCAAGCAATGGCCTGCTGCTAATTCAAAATCGAAATTGAATTGGAATTCTGGGTAGTTAAATATAACTTTATCAAGCTTTAGCATGAGTGCTGCCCACTAAGCGCTGGCTTAAGAAAAACATGAGAAGAGCCATCATACAGATAATGATAGCGATGATGCCAGCTTGCTCGGTGCGGTAAGCGCCCATCAGCCGATAAAGATATAGGGGTAAGGTTTGAAAGTCTTGACTGCCGAATAAAGCAATTACGCTGAAGTCGCCGACGGATAATGCAAGACCAACACCCAATGCCAAAGCAAACGACTTTTTAATGAGAGGCCAGTCAACTTTACTAAGGCGGTTAATGTTTATTAGGCCCAATGAAGTTGATAAACGATCGTATCGATGGGTATATAAAACGGAAGGTAATAACACGCGCATCATGAACGGTAAGATGGCTAATATATTAATCAAAATGACGATTATCGGGCCGCTGAATGTTAAGTTGCCTCTGAGTACTATAAAAAGCCCAGTCGCTAATACAAACGGAGGGAATATCAAAATTAATTGCACGAGTAAATCTAGCAAATTGCTTGCCAAACCTGATGTGCGAAATGACTTATATAAATAACATAGCGATAGCACGATCACAGCAGCGAGGCAGCCAGAGATAAGTGAAACCCATAGCGAGCCTTTGAGTGCCAGCCAAAAGCCTTGTGTGCCTAGCACCGACCAGGCAGAAAAATTAAGCCCGCCAGCTAATATGGCCAATATAGGTAGTAACACCCATAATAAAAACAGAATTAGAATTGCTACATCGAATATGCGTTGTAGAGGCGAATCGCCATCATCTCGAACGACCGATTTGATAGACAGTTGTTGAAATGAAAACTGGCTTGCTTTTCTAGTAATGAAAACAAAAACGAATGCGCAGATAGAAACTTGGACCAAGGCTAGTTTCACGGCTTTGGCTAAATTAAAATCGAACTGCAGTGCTTGGTAAATCGACACTTCAAGCGTGCTGTATTTCAAGCCACCGCCGAACACCAGCACAATGGCAAATGAGGTAAAGCAGAGCAAAAAAATCAGCCCCGCTAGTTGCGGTAATTGAACTTTAAACAAAGGCCATTCTAAAAAGCGAAATAGGTCCCAGGAACGCATACCTAGATGGCGTGCTAGTCGCCAGCTTGAGTTGGGTATCGTATTTAAACTTAGCAATAAAATTCTTGTCGCTAATGGTAAATTAAAGAACACATGCGCAATCAATATGCCTGCTAAGCCATATAGATAGTGGGTCTCAAGGTTAAACTTAGCAGCCAGATGACTCAACCAGCCAGCATTGCCGTGCACTGCGACAATGCCTAGAATGGCAACAATCACTGGGATAACCAGTGATAAGCCTGCTAATGATAGCAGCAGGCTTTTGCCGGGGAATTGCTGGCGATGCAGCGCACGAGCAACGGGTATTGCCAGCATAATACTGATCAAGGTAGATAAAAAAGCTTGCAGTAATGAAAACTTAACTACCTTGATTAAAAAGCTTGTATTTAAGCTGCTATTTTCGCTGGCCGTTGTCATTTCGCCGCCCAGCCCAATTATTGCGACTAGATAGACAGCAATGATAATGCCGGTGGCCAGCCAGCCAAGCCTCTTCATTTCTGGCCCATTACTAAACGATTATTGACTAATGGCGTTGACAAATTCTTCTGTCCAGGCGGCTTTGTTTTTAGCAATTTCGTCTGGGCTAATCATTAGGGTATTCTCTGGAACAGTGAGCTTAGAAAAAGCATCAGGTAGCTCAGCTTGGTCTAACTTGACTGGGTACATCCAATTGCCAGTTGGGATAACACTTTGCGCTTCATTGCTTAGTAAAAAAGCCAAGAACTGGCGAGCCAATTCAGGTGACTTACTTTGCTTTAACATAGCTGCCGTCTCGATCTGAATATAATGGCCTTGCTCAAAGGCAGCAGCTTTGTAATTATCTTTTTTATCAACAATCATGTGATAGGCGGGTGAGGTGGTATAGCTTAAGACCATGTCAGCTTCGCCTTCTAGGAATAATCCATAGGCTTCGCTCCAGCCTGGTGTGATTGTTAAGATAGAAGGGGCTAATTTTCCCCAGACAGCTTCCGCCTGATCGCCGTATAGCGCTTTGACCCAAAGAAGCAAGCCCAGCCCGGGCGTGCTGCTGCGCGGATCTTGAATGACAATCTTGCTACCTGATGGATTGTCGATCAGTTCTTCAAAAGTGTTAGGCGCAGAGGCTAATTTATCTGAATCATAAACAAAGGCAAAATAGCCATAATCAAAAGGAACAAAGGTGTCATCTTGCCAAGGGTTAGGTAAAGTCAGCTCTTCTGTAGAGACTTTATGCTCAGCAAATAAGTCGGTCTGCTTTGCCACTGATAAGGTGTTCATGTCCAAACCCACGACGACATCGGCTGGTGAGTCTTCCCCCTCAAGTTTGAGGCGGCCAAGCATGGCGAGTGAGTCGCTTAATGTAACAAACGATAAATCACAGTCACATTGTGATTCAAAGAGTGTTTCTAGCTTAGGGCCTGGCCCCCATTCAGACGCGAATGAGTCATAGGTGTAAACGGTGAGCGTTGGCTTGTCTTGCGCGTGAACAGGCAGAATGGACAATAAAATGGCCAAGCTGCTTAAAATTTTAAGTTTCATCAAATTACCTCAAGGTTAAGGATGAAACTGGCACGTGATTGAATTGTAGACTCAATCCCTACGCCAGCATTATCCGGTTCAGGTCATCGGGTTGGTAAACCTCTCAGCCGCGTTTAATGCAGCACCCCGTTGAGTATCTAAAGCGGTATTTTAAGCGATTATCTATAGACGTGGCAATTAATAAAACAATCAGCTTTGATCGCTTACCTTGCAAGCTAAAAAAATAGCGGCCAATCAGTTGAAACGGCTTGCACTAAGTAGGCAGCAAAGTGTTACAATCTGTTCCCCAAAAAAAGCGCCCGTAGCTCAGCTGGATAGAGTACCTGGCTACGAACCAGGCGGTCAGACGTTCGAATCGTCTCGGGCGCGCCATACAATAAAACTAGGCAATGACTGTTTTCGGTCATTGCCTTTTTTACGAGCACTCATTCGATATTTGAATCAAAAGTAGTTAGAATTTGACTAAATGTTTTCAATAGAAGTGTTAAAAATTGCAGGCTTCATTAATTTTGCCCTTGCTGCTATGCATGCCATGGTGACTATCGGCGGCCCTGATTGGTATCGATTTTTTGGGGCAGGGGAAGAAATGGCAAAGATGGCGGAACAGAAACGCTTAAAGCCCGTTTTAGTTACATTAGCAATTTCAGCTCTGTTGATGACATGGGGCCTGTATGCTTGGTCAGGCGCTGGTTTATTGCCAACGCTGCCACTACTCAAACTAGCACTTATAGGGATCACCAGCATTTTTTTGTTGCGAGGCTTGGTCGGCTTAGTCGCGCCATTTGTATCGACTCATCCTTTTGTCAAAGAAAATAGTATGCGCTTTTGGATATGGAGTTCTCTCATCTGTTTGGCTGTGGGTGCTGTGCATTTGATCGGGTTAATTCAAAGCTGGTCGAGGATCTAATGCAGCACGCTGTAGCTGTTGTAATCTTTGAAGGGTTTGAGATGCTCGATGCATTTGGACCAGTTGAGATGCTAAACATGCATCCAGAAATATTTCAAATGCACCTTGTTGCACAGGACAGCGCTAATGTGGTGAGTGCGCAAGGCCCACGTTTGGTAGTTGATAGTGTGTTTGCTGATGCAACTCAATACGATATTTTGTTAGTGCCAGGTGGGCCGGGTACACGGCGAGAGGTGGACAACTCGGCATTGCTGCAATGGCTTAAGCAACAAGCGCAGCACGCTCAATTTATCACCTCCGTTTGCACCGGCAGCGCGCTGTTAGCGAGAGCCGGTTTGTTGGACGGGGTGCGTGCCACTAGCAATAAAAAGGCCTTTGATTGGGCAATGACGCAAGGCCCTAAAGTTGATTGGGTTAAGAAGGCACGATGGGTAGAAGATGGCAACATATGGACTTCTTCAGGCGTGTCTGCTGGTATGGACATGACCTTGGCGCTTATTGAGAAGATTCTTAGTCATAAAGCCGCAAGCGACGCCGCGCTTTGGGCGGAGTACCAATGGCAGCAAGATAAAGAGCATGACCCATTTGCCAAAGTTTGGGGCTTAGTTGAAGACTAAACGCGGTGGGTATATATAAGGGGTTAGCAGGTTGATTTTCAGGTCGCGAGTCTAGTTAAACGGCCCTGATCCATTAGCCGCGACCGCGGTAATTGTCGACACCTTGCGGTGGGATCCATACGCCATCGGGTGCTTCTCCGGTTTGATAAAACACATCTATGGGGATGCCGCCGCGCGGATACCAATAACCACCAATGCGCAGCCATTGTGGCTCGAGTTCGGCAATCAGACGTTTAGCGATGTCAATAGTGCAACCTTCGTGAAAGCTGCCGTGATTGCGAAAGCTAGTAAGGAATAATTTCAGTGATTTGCTTTCCACCAGTAGTTTGTTTGGGATGTAGTCAATGACCAAATGTGCGAAGTCGGGTTGACCGGTAACAGGGCATAAAGAGGTGAACTCCGGCGCGCTAAAGCGGGCGACATAAGGCGTGCCGATGTGAGGATTGGACACGCACTCCAGCACGGCTTCATCGGGGCTGGCAGCTACGGCGGCGTTTTGGCCAAGTTGACTTAGATGGTCAGTGCTTTTTTTTGACATGAAAGGACTTTGTTTAGAAGATTAGGCTATTTATTTGTACAGTAATTATAGCGTCTTAATGGCCAAACATTCGTACAGTGGTTAGCTATCTAGATTCTGATAGTAATCAATCAAAATTTTAGCTACTTCAGGGCGCGAAAATTCTGGCGGCGGCGCTTCGCCGTTGCCCAGCATTTCGCGTACGCGAGTGCCTGACAATAATACGAAGTCTTCTTTAGTGTGTTCGGGTGCTTCGCGCATCATCACCACGGTGTTGAGCTTAGTCGAATAAGCGGTGTGATCGGCTTCAAAAATAGCGATATCTAGCGCGCCTTTAGGTACTTGATCATGGAAGATGGTTTGGGCGTCAAAATCGCCATAATAATCACTTACACCAGCGTGGTCGCGGCCGATTATAAAGTGAGTGGCGCCCATGTTTTGCCGGAATACAGCATGCAAAACGGCTTCGCGTGGGCCTGCGTAGAGCATATCAAAACCATAGCCTGTGACCATTACCGTGTTGGGCTCAAAATACACGTCGGCCATCTTACGAATAGCCGCATCGCGAACATCGGCAGGAATATCACCAGGTTTAAGTTGACCAAGCAACATATGCACTACTAAACCGTCAGCGCCAAGGCGTTCCATTGCAATATGACATAGCTCTTCGTGCGCGCGGTGCATCGGGTTGCGGGTTTGAAAGGCCACTACTGTTTGCCAGCCAGCGGCTGCAATGTCATCACGAATTTCACCGGCAGTTTTGAAAGTATTGGGAAAATCAGTTTCAAAATAGCTGTAGTTCAGCACTTCGATAGGCCCAGACAGTGCAAACTGACCTTGGCTAGTAAAGTCTTGTATGCCAGGATGGGCTGGATCAAGAGTGCCATATACTTGCTGCGAGATTTGAGCAAGCTCATCATCGGTAATGGTTTCAATCGCATCTACATTCATCACTGCTAGCACGGGGTGCCCTTCTACGTTAGGATCACGCAGCGCAATGCGTTTATGGCCCTCAATTGCGCTGATGTCATCCACTAAGCACAATACCGGCGTGGGCCAAAATAGGCCATCAACTGTGTGCATGGTTTCGGCCACACTTAGCGCATCGGCTTTATTCATATAACCTGCTAGCGGGTTGAAGTAGCCTGCGCCAAGCATCACTGCGTTGGCAGCATCAGCTGAGCTGATTATCACTGAGGGCAAACTCTTAGCTTGCTCAATTAGAGCGGTGCGCTGTGATTCGTCACTGACGAATAATGGATTAAGCTGTTCAGAACCGTGGGGTCTAATCATTGATATGTTCCTGCCGTTGGTTTTTAGAGGCTTAGGCTGCGCAAAGGGCAGGCCTGTTTTTATAGCATAAAAATACCATCAACTACCTGAGACGAACAGTAGTGATTGCTGCAAGCGCCCCTTAAATTATTAATTGCACCATTAACCATTAATGGTGTGTAGCGGCGGTGCTGAGGTAATCGTTGGTGTACAGTGTATGCGCGAATAGCGCTTAACTCTTGCTCTAAGCCTTGCGGCGCGCTTGTACCGCAGCCGCTAACTCTCCTAGCATGGCTTCGGTTTGTTCCCAGTTAACACAGGCATCAGTGATGCTTTGGCCGTATACTAGCGGTTGATCAGAATCAATTGATTGATTGCCTTTTACAAGGTGGCTTTCGATCATTACGCCAATAATTTTTTCGTTGCCTGCAGCAATTTGTGCGGCTAAATCCTTGGATACTAGCACTTGATTGTCCGGGTTTTTCTGGCTATTAGCATGGCTCATGTCCACCATCACCATCGGGCGTAAGTTGGATTTTTCCAACAGGGCGCACGCTTCTTTAATGCTTTGAGCATCAAAATTAGTTTTTTGTGAACCACCACGCAAAATAACATGGCAGTCTTCATTGCCTTGTGTAGTAAAAATGGCCGATCGAGCTTCTTTGGTGACACTCAAAAAATTGTGTGATTTGCTGGCTGCGCCAATAGCATCAGCTGCAATTTGCAAATTGCCGTTGGTGCCATTTTTAAAGCCCACAGGGCAAGATAAGCCCGAAGCCAGCTCGCGGTGGCCTTGGCTTTCGGTGGTGCGTGCGCCAATAGCGCCCCATGCCACGAGGTCTGCCACATATTGGGGCGAGATGACATCTAGAAATTCAGTGCCGCACGGCATGCCCATGTCATTTAGGTCGAGTAATAGTTGGCGCGCTAGATGCAGGCCATCGTTGATTTTAAAGCTACCGTCTAAATGCGGATCATTGATTAAGCCTTTCCAGCCAATTGTAGTGCGTGGTTTTTCAAAGTACACACGCATCACTATAATTAAATCATCGGCATATTTTTGTTTCTGTTCTAACAGTAAACCAGCATACTCTTTAGCGGCTTTTACGTCATGGATGGAACAAGGGCCGCAAACCACTACTAAGCGGTCGTCTTCGCCGTGCAACACTTTATGAACGTCTGCACGTGTTTGCAGTGTGGTGCTCTCAGCCACGTCGCTCATTGGTAGATCGTGCATTAACGCAGAGGGAGCCGTGACCGCATTAGTGTCGGTGATACGGGTGTCGTCGGCTTTGTTAAATTGAGTCACGTTGTGTTGCTAAAATTTAATAGATGCGCGATTTTAAGGCCTTAACGGGGCTTTGGGAATGCTAACAAGGCGATTATTCAGCGATAAATAATGTAATTTGAGCAAAAACAAGGCATAGGGAGTGCTTAATTAATGAAAAATGAATGCCAAGGCAGCGTAGAGTCAATTTTGCACAAGCGAATTACAAAGCATGCAGTTGATGATATGATTGGCTTATAAACTTGTATGGTGCAAGATGTTGAAATCATACAAGCTCAAATCATTAGGTATATAAGGTTTTAAAATTAATGAGTATTTCAGATAAAGCAGCCACTTCTAAGGCTATTATTGGCCCTTCTCTTCATGTTGAAGGCACGATTACCGGTGACGAAAGCTTAGTGATTGAAGGGCGAGTTGATGGTTCAGTGATTGTGCAAAATGCCGAAGTGACCATTGGCAAAGAGGGTGTGGTACGCGCTGATGTGCAAGCAAAGAAAATTAGAGTTGATGGCGAAGTGCGCGGTGAGCTGCGCGGCACTGAGGTAGTGAAAGTAGGGCCATCTGGCACAGTGATTGGCGATATTCGCTCACCACGCGTCATGCTGCAGGACGGCTGTCAATTTAAAGGCCTAGTGGATATGGATTATAAAGAGGCTGGCGGGAATCCTATTGGTCATGTTGCAGCAGAGCGCAACTTGGCTAAGCCGCCCGCGCCAAAGCCCATGGGCAAGCCGACGCGGTTATCGCCAGCGCCTTCGACAAGTGATGCACCAAAAACTGACCATTTGGGTCGAGCGGGCAATGCCGGGTTGGTCATGCCAGTACCACCTAAAAGATAACCAGGTTTAAACTTAAAAATAAAATAAATATGATTGAAGAAAAAGCAGTTGCACCGGCATTTTCGTTGCCAAATCAAGATGGTAAGACGGTTTCGCTGAGTGACTATAAAGGCCAAAAGGTCATTGTTTATTTTTACCCTAAAGACGATACGCCAGGCTGCACGAAGCAGGCGGTTGGCTTTACGGCTATCCATGATCAACTGCAAGCTTTGAATGTGGCGGTGCTGGGCGTATCGCCGGACGACGCTGAATCGCACCGCAAATTTATCGAAAAATTTTCTATTGCTTATCCCTTGCTAAGTGACCCTGAGAAAACCATGATGAGTGAATACCAATCATGGGGCGAGAAGAATATGTATGGCAAAACAGTGACCGGGGTGATTCGGTCAACGGTGCTAGTGGATGAGCAGGGTAAGGTGCTAAAGCACTGGAAGCGTGTGGCCAATTCGGCTAATCACCATGAAAAAGTGCTGCAGTTTTTACAAAGTTAGTTCAGCTATCGCCGCAAGGCACATTAGCATTGCAAAGCCCGCTGCAGCGGGCTTTGCAATGCTAATGTGCCTTG
>CALIFM010000045.1 GCA_938021685.1 uncultured Gammaproteobacteria bacterium
CCATGGTTTTGGCTGGTGATATACACTTGTTTATTGGCCATGTCTTGCACAGGATGATTAGCACCATGATGCCCTGTTTTCATTTTAAAACTGCGCGCTCCACTAGCAATCGCCAACAATTGATGCCCTAAGCAAATGCCAAAAATAGGCACCTCACGCTCAAGCAATTTACTGATCGCAGTGATGGCATAGCCACAAGGCTCTGGGTCACCCGGACCATTTGACAAAAACACGCCGTCAGGCTTTAGCTTCATCACTTCTTCATAAGAGGTCGTAGCGGGCACAACAGTTAACTTGCAGTTACGATCTGCTAGCAAGCGTAAAATATTATGCTTTACACCAAAGTCATAAGCCACCACATGAAATGCCGCTTTCTTGTCATCCAGTTTTCGGTAACCTTCGCCCAAAGCCCAGGTACCTTTCGCCCAAGCATACGGTTTTGCAGTGGTTACCTCTTTGGCTAAGTCCATACCGCCCAAACCAGCAAACTGCTTGGCTTGTTTTAAGGCGTCGCCCTCGTCACAGACGCCTGCCACCAGACAAGCGGCCTGCGCGCCCTTGTCGCGCAAACGCCGCGTTAAGGCACGGGTATCAATATCAGCAATGCCAACCACATCACGTTTGATTAGATAGTCTGCCAAACTGGTGTCAGCACGAAAATTACTGTAGGTGCGCGGCAAATCACGAATCACCAAGCCCTTGGAAAAAATCTCCTGCGCTTCTTCATCTTCGCTGGTACAACCGACATTACCGATATGTGGATAAGTGAGAGTAATAATTTGCTGGGCATACGATGGGTCAGTCAAAATCTCTTGATATCCCGTCATCGCGGTGTTGAACACAATTTCGCCAACCCGCTGCCCTTTTGCGCCAATCGACTTACCTTTAAAAACCGTTCCATCGGCCAATACTAAAATTGCATCTTCCAAAGCCATTATGTAACCATCATCCAGTCGTCATTAGTGCATTATTGGTCAGTTTTTTGACCTAAAAAAAGAGAAGCGCAGGGGCTTCTCCCATTCGGTCGTTTACTACTGGGTATTTTATGCTGACAGGCACAACTTATCAATCAAAACCCAACAGTTCATTCATACCATACAAGCCCGTAGGCTGCTGTGCCAACCAGCTAGCGGCGCGCAAAGCCCCTTTAGCGAAGATTTTACGGTCCGTTGTGCGATGACTAATTTCAACACGCTCACTGTCACCAATAAACATCACTGTATGCTCACCAGCAATATCACCGCCACGAATGGTAGAAAAACCGATGCTGCCGTCTTTACGTGCACCCGTAATACCTTCACGAGCAAACACACCATCATGCTGTAAATCTTTACCCAGCGCATCAGCAATTACTTCGCCCATGGTCAAGGCTGTACCTGAAGGCGCATCCACTTTGTGCTTATGGTGTGCTTCAATCACTTCAATATCACATTGTTGACCCAGTGCTTTGGTAGCCATTTCTAATAGTTTTAAAGCCACATTAACCCCGATGCTCATATTGCTAGCAAAAAACACTGGAATTTGTTTACTTGCCTCATGTAATGCAGTCTGTTGCTCAGCTGTCATACCGGTAGTGCCCACTACAATCGGCTTACCTAATTGCGTGCAGGCTTCCAAGTTCGCCAAGGTACTTTCTGGGGTAGAAAAATCAATCATCACGTCAAAATATGCATCTAACACTGAATCCGCCAACAAAACGCCACATGACCCTATGCCTGCCAATACACCTGCATCTTCACCTAACGCCTTGTTGCCAGCTTGTTCGAATACCGCACTAACAGCAATTTCGTCGCTATCTTGTGCTGCTCTAACTATCGCCCCACCCATGCGTCCAGCGCCGCCCACAACTGCAATGTTTGTTGTCATTTTTAATATTTATTTTACTTACACTAAAGCTAGATTACCTTGTTATCAACTTAAAATCTAACCCCATTTCTATGCAAAAGTATTAATTTAAAAGCACTCGCTTCACTTCATCACCCTAGTTGGCTTCTATCCATTATAATAGGCTCATCTCAATTAGATTTTGTTTGAAACACACCTTTACTGAACCCAAATCATGAACAAAAAACCATTTTATCTTGCAGCCCTTTCAGCAAGCCTACTGCTTAGCGCTTGCACCCAAGAGACCCAAAACAAGTTTGGCCGCGCTGTGCAAAATTGGACTGGCACCAATGGCGTGCTGGAAGTCTATGCCGGCGATAAACTCGTCAAACGGTTTATCGAAATTGATAAGCTTTCAACTGCTGTCAGCACTAGTGGCGACCTATCACGGCCTTATCGTTTTGGCTACGGCGTGCTAGACGAGAACATGAATGCCGTCGCTGACGATGGCGAGAAAAAAGTATATTTCGAGTTTTCTGACTACTCAACCAGTTATGTTTTCTATGAGCAGCCTTAGGCTTGAACAGCCTGCATAGCAATAGCTGAAAAGCTGATGCGCTCTCAGCAACTAAGCCTAAGCACTGCATTTGCAGTGCTTTTTTATTGCAAACTTTGAATATAAGCCTGTTTATCTTACAAAACTTTAATCATCTAAATGACAGGCAAGCCCCCTTAATTTTGCTAGACTTAAACCAAGAAAAGCTGGAGCTCTATAATTTTGAGTGGCCCTCTTTACCACATATCGTCATATCATTTGCCATGCTCGCTTCCTTACGAATTTTTTTGAAAATTGCCCTGCCTATATTGGTGCTTGGCGGCTTTGTGCTTGCTGGCAAGCATCTACTCAACAGTGCACCTGAACAAGAGAAGCGGCAAAAACCAAAACAATATAGCAGTGTTGAAGTGATCGATGTACGACCACAGCAATATCAAACGCGCATCAACAGCAGCGGCACAATCGAACCCAGCACCCAAAGCCAACTAGTAGCTGAAATTGCTGGCACTATAAAAGCCGTTTCCCCAAAACTTTTCGTCGGCAGCTTTGTTAGTAAAGGTGATGTGCTGCTAGAAATTGACGACACCGACTACAAGCAATCAATTACCATCATCAAAGCAGAGTTAGCACAAGCACAACTTGCCTTAGAGATTGGCGATGCTGAACGCGAGCAATTCCTGCGTGATCGCAAGGTCATGGGCATTACTAAAAAGCCAACTGCATTGGCTCTAGGCGTGCCGCAGCGCAAGAGCAATCTTGCCGGCTTAGAAGCAGCTAAAGCACGGCTAGCACAAGCTAGAACTAAGCTCAAGCGAACTAAGGTCCTCGCGCCTTATAACGGCTACATCGCTGAAAAACAAGCCGACGTTGGCCAATACGTCAATGTCGGTAGCGCTCTGGCAACGTTATACGCCAGCAACGCGGCGCAAGTGCGCTTGCCTTTATCCGCCAAACAACAAACCGCTATCAACTTGACCGCGCGCTTAGTAGGTCAGCAAGCAACAGGCTTACCTGCAACCATCAGCACCAACAACTCCACGTCAACATGGCCTGCCATCATCACTCACGCAGAAGGCAGCATTGACCCGCAAAGCTTGCAGCAATATGTAGTAGCGCAAATTGATAACCCATTCACTGCAAGTGAAGGTCGCCCAGCATTGCAAATCGGACAGTTTATCGATGCGCAAATTGAGGGCAAAAGTCTAAATAATGTACTGGTAATTCCACGCACATCTTTAGTGAATGGACAAAGCATTCAGGTGGTGGACAAAGATAATCAAATCAGTAACCGTGACCTTAATGCTATTTGGGTGGATAACGACAACCTAGTTACCCAAGACGGTATTCAAGCTGGCGAGCGTCTCGTCAAAACACCTTTACCTTTTGCCAGCGATGGTATGCAGGTACGCATTGCTGGTGAAAAGGTCGCTAAAAAAATGTCCAATGAAGATGCAAGCGCTAACAGAATGCGCGAACTAACCAACAGTTTACCCACTGAGCAACAAGCTAAATTTAAAGCCTTAGATAAACAGCAGCAACAAGATGTGCTGCAAATGTCTGCTGATCAACGCTCTGCTTTCTTCAGCACACTTTAAGAATTGCCGCAATGAACACACCTTATTTCAACCACTGGACGCGCATCGCATGATTGCTTGGTTTGCACGTAACGGCGTCGCCGCCAACTTATTGCTTATTATCATTGTTGCCTTAGGTGGGTGGTCGATAAAAGAACGCATCCCACTTGAAGTTTTCCCAAGTTTTGAACGCGACGTGGTCAACGTCAGTATTGTCTATAAAGGTGCTAGCCCCACTGAGGTCGAACAAGCCATTGTTATTCGTGCAGAAGAAGCCATTGCCGATGTCAACGGCATTAAAAAAATCACTTCTTCGGCATACGAAGGTGCCGCACGACTAGCAATTGAAGTGGAAGACGGCACGGAGCCACGCGAACTGCTGGACGACATCAAAAACCGCATTGATTCTGTAAGCACCTTTCCTGATAGCGCCGAAAAACCAAACTATAGCGTGGCCCAGTTTCGCCGTGAAGTGATCAGCGTGGCGGTTTCTGGCGCGATGCCTGAAGTGCAGTTAAGGAAACTCAGTGAGCAAGTCAGAGACGACATCGCTGGCTTAGCCGAGGTGAGTTATGCCGACTTAAGCGGTATCCGCGACTACGAAATTGCCATTGAAGTGACACAACAAACACTAGAGCGCTATGATTTAAGCTTTGATCAAGTGGTCTCAGCAGTGCGCCGTGCCTCGGTAGATTTACCCGCTGGCTCCATTAAAACCGATGGTGGTGAGATATTGCTGCGTACACGGGGTGAAGTGAACACCGGCGCCGCCTTTGCGCAAATTGCTCTGCGCAGCAACCCAAATGGCAGCCAGCTTAAATTAGGCGAAGTAGCCACTATCAAAGACGGTTTTACCGAAGACCCACTGGTGTCTGAATTTAACGGCAAGCCAACGATTATTATTGAGGTGTATCGCACCGGTTTGCAAAGTGCCATCACTGTAGCCGATGCAGTTAAAAACTACATAGAGCTAAAGCAAGCCATCCTGCCTGACGGAGCCAGTATCACCTATTGGCTTGATCGCTCTAAAATCGTTAAATTACGCCTCAACACCTTGCTTACTAGCGCCTGGCAAGGCGGCTTGTTAGTATTTCTTTGCTTGGCATTGTTTCTACGTTTAAGTGTAGCCTTGTGGGTGTGTGTAGGCATTCCAGCTGCTTTCATGGGTGCGATGATTCTGATGCCCAGCTTTGGGGTCAGCCTGAACATCATCAGCTTGTTTGCCTTTATTCTAGTACTGGGCGTGGTGGTAGATGATGCCATAATCACCGGTGAGAATGTCTATTCGCACATGAAAAAGTCGAAAAACAGCCTGCAAGCGGCTATCAATGGCACGCAAGAAGTGGCCGTGCCCGTCACTTTCGGCATGCTCACCACCGTTGCTGCTTTCACCCCATTATTATTTATTGAAGGTTTACGTGGGCAAATTTTTGCACAAATAGCCTTTATCGTGATCTCTGTGCTCGCTTTTTCTTGGGTCGAATCAAAACTTATCTTGCCCTCGCACTTAAAGCATATCCGTCCTTACGACAAAGATAAAAGCAATCTGTTTTTACGCCTACAACAAAGCATTGCTAACGGCTTAGAGTGGGTAGTACAACGCATCTATCAGTCTATTCTAAGGCGCACTTTAAACTGGCGCTATCTCACCTTCGCCCTCTTTATTGGCTTTTCATTTTTAGTGCTGGCCTATGTCATGAGCGGCCGTTTTGCCTATACCTTTTTACCACGAGTAGAAAGCGAAACTGCCCGCGCCTCATTGACCATGCAATCAGGCACGCCAGAGCAAGTGACTGCAGCCAATATCCGGCGCATTGAGCAAGCTGCGCTTGACTTGCAAGCCAAATACACCGACCCAGGCACCGGCGAATCAGTGGTGCGCAACATTCTCACCAGCATTGGTTGGAATGCTGTCGGACGCCCTATCGCCAACGGCGCTAACGCTGAAGTGGGGCAAGTTAGCTTAGAATTAATGGCGCCCGAAGTACGCACCTTAGACATCGGCACACGCCAGATCGTAAGCGAGTGGCGCAAATCCATCGGCAGCATTGCTAACGCTAAAGACTTAACTTATCGCGCTGAAATTGGCCGCGGCGGCGAGCCCATTGCAGTGCAGCTCATCGGCAATGACAACGAAGCCATCGAAGCACTGGCGACTAAAGTCAAAGAGCGCTTAGCACAATACCCGGGCTTGTTTGACATTCAAGACACCTTAGCCAACGGCAAACCACAGCTTGAATTCTCCCTCAAAGAGCAAGCCAATTATTTAGGCTTAAGCACTCAAGACCTCGCCACTCAAATCCGCCAGGCCTTTTATGGTACTGAGGTGCAGCGCTTACAACGCGAACGCGACGATGTCAGCGTGATCGTGCGCTACCCCGAAAGCGAGCGGCGCTCGATCGCTTCGCTGGACCAAATGAAGGTACGCGCGCCTAGCGGCGCCCTCATTCCAATTAGTGCTGTGGCCGATACTAAAGTGGAGCGCGGCTCGGCCACCATCAAGCGTGAAGATCGCAAGCGCCAAGTATCCGTATCGGCCGATGCCAATAAGAATGAAATCGATGCCAATAAAATTGCCGCTGACTTGGCTGCTTATTTGGATGAGCAAGTGCAGCAATACCCCGGTATCAGCTATGCTTTAAGTGGCGAATTGAAAGAGCAAAATGAATCCTTAGGCAGCCTGCGCTTTGGCATCTTTTTAGCACTGTTCGCTATTTATGCGTTGCTAGCCATTCCCTTAAAATCATACACCCAACCAATCATGGTGATGCTTGTTATTCCATTCAGCGTAATCGGCGCCATTCTAGGTCATTGGGTGTTAGGCATGCCTCTGAGCTTTATGAGCATCCTTGGCATGCTCGCACTGGCTGGCGTGGCAGTGAATGACTCCTTGGTCCTAGTGCACTGGATCAACAAGCGTCGACGTGAAGGCATGACCGTGCTAGATGCCGCTCGCACGGCGGGTACCGCCCGTTTCCGCCCCATCTTACTCACCTCACTAACCACTTTCTTTGGTCTCACCCCCCTATTGCTGGAAAAAAGCACCCAAGCACAATTTCTCATCCCAATGGCAGTATCACTAGGCTTCGGCATTTTATATGCTACTTTGCTCAGCCTTATCCTGATTCCATCAGCCTACGTTATCTTGGATGACATTAAGCGCTTTTTCCGTTGGCTTTACCCCGCACGCCAAACCCAGCTTTCTTAAAGTTTATTTCCTTGAAGGCGCTATATCGCTGTCCAAGCTAGCTCTCTGCTGCTATTTAGCAACCATCCATTTGATTTATTACAAGCCACCCCCAAATTGAGTAGGTAAAGTTAATTCAGATCAAGCATTATGCAAATGGACAAACTCACCACCAAATTTCAATCTGCACTGGGCGAGGCACAAAGCCTAGCACTGGGGCGTAATCATCAATTTATCGAGCCGGCTCACTTGTTGTTGTCCATGCTAGATCAGCAAGGTGGCACAGTTCGCCCATTGCTTAATAAGCTAGGCGCGGCTCCTGCCACTTTACGTACTGAACTAGATAAATTACTCGATGGCCTCAACGAAGTGGAAGGCACTGGCGGTGAAGTACATGTATCAAATGACTTAAACAAACTGCTGAATTTATGTGATAAATATGCGCAAAAAAAAGGTGATAATTACATCGCTTCAGAGCTGTTTTTGCTCGCTTGTTTAGAAGACAAACGCCAATTAGGCGAAGTGCTAAAAAACCTAGGTTTAAATCGTGATGACATCAGTCAAGCCATTGATGAAATGCGCGGCGGCCAAGCAGTAACCGACCCCAATGCCGAACAGCAACGCGATGCGCTGGACAAATATACTATCGACCTAACCGAAAAAGCTGAAAAAGGCAAAATTGATCCCATCATTGGCCGTGACGATGAAATTCGCCGGGCTATTCAGATTTTGCAACGCCGCACCAAAAACAATCCTATTTTTATCGGCGAGCCTGGGGTAGGCAAAACAGCGATCGCTGAGGGCATGGCACAGCGTATCGTCAACAACGAAGTACCCGAAGGCATGCGTAACAAGCGCTTGCTATCGCTTGATCTAGCTGCGCTGATTGCCGGCGCAAAATACCGAGGTGAATTTGAAGAGCGCCTAAAAGCTGTATTGAAAGACATCGCCAAGGCCGACGGCTCGGTCATCTTATTCATTGACGAAATTCACACCGTGGTCGGTGCAGGCAAGGCCGACGGTGCAATGGATGCCGGTAACATGCTTAAGCCGGCCCTAGCGCGCGGTGAACTGCACTGTATTGGCGCCACCACTTTGGATGAGCACCGTGAATACATCGAAAAGGATGCCGCACTGGAGCGACGATTCCAAAAGGTGTTGATCGAAGAACCTAGCGTGGAAGACACCGTAGCTATTTTACGTGGCCTGCAAGAACGCTACGAAGTGCACCACGGTGTTGAGATCACTGATGCTGCCATCATCAGTGCTGCCACCTTATCGCAACGCTACATTGCCGATCGTCAATTGCCTGATAAAGCCATTGATCTAATCGATGAAGCTGCCTCTTTGATCCGCATGGAAATCGACTCATCTCCCGAGGAGATGGACAAACTAGAGCGGCGCATTATAAAGCGCAAAATGGAGCGCGAATCTCTGAAAAAAGAAACGGACGAAGACTCTTTAGAGCGCCGTAAAGAACTGAATGCACGCATCGAGGAAATGGAAAAAGAATACAGCGAGCTAGACGAAACACTAAAGGCCGAAAAGGCCATGGTGCAAGGTTCAACGCATATAAAAGAAGCGCTTGAAAAAGCACGCCATGAGCTTGAAGCCGCGCAGCGCGCGGGCGACTTAGCCACCATGTCCGAAATTCAGTACGGCCGCATACCGGAGCTGGAAAAGCAGCTTGAAAGCGCCACTGATGAGGACGAGGCGCAATTCACTTTGTTGCGTACTAAAGTTACAGAAGAAGAGATTGCTGACGTAGTCTCACGCTGGACAGGCATTCCAGTATCAAAAATGCTCGAAGGCGAGCGCGACAAGTTGCTTAAAATGGAAAGCCTATTGGCCAAGCGCGTCATTGGTCAAAGTCAAGCCATAGAGGCGGTATCACACGCTATTCGCCGCACACGGGCGGGCTTGTCCGACCCAAACAAACCCAATGGTTCGTTTTTATTTCTAGGGCCAACCGGTGTAGGCAAAACCGAATTAAGCAAAGCACTCGCGCATTTTTTATTTGATACCGACGAAGCCATCGTACGAGTGGATATGTCTGAGTTTATGGAAAAGCATTCAGTCGCCCGACTCATTGGCGCCCCACCGGGTTACGTGGGCTATGACCAAGGCAGCTATTTAACCGAAGCAGTGCGCCGTAAACCGTATTGCGTCATTTTGCTAGACGAAGTAGAAAAAGCGCATAACGACGTATTCAACGTGCTGCTGCAAGTACTAGACGACGGTCGCCTCACCGATGGCCAAGGCCGCACTGTGGACTTCCGCCACACTGTCATTATCATGACGTCCAATTTGGGTTCGGATTTAATTCAAGACTTATCCACCGAGGCCAAATACGAAGAAATGAAAGCGGCGGTCATGGAGCGCGTCGGCGATTATTTTCGCCCTGAATTCATCAACCGCCTAGACGAATCAGTGGTGTTTCACCCTCTGGATCGTGAAGAGATCAGGCAAATTGCACAAATCCAAATTAATATTCTACGCAAACGCCTGGCCATGCAAGATTACGAATTTGAAATTGATAAAGCAGCACTAGATTTCATTGGCGATGAAGGCTTCAACCCCACCTACGGTGCCCGCCCCCTAAAGCGTGCAATCCAAACTTGGCTGGAAAACCCGCTTTCCGAAGAAATTCTTGGCGGCAAATACAAATCAGGTGACACCATCAAGGCAGTCTTAGGTAAGGGCAAAAATAAAGGCAAGATCACTTTTTCGTAAACAGCCTTATTGACTATTAGGCTAAGACTTGAAACCATTTTGTATCATTAATAAAAATTAATGCGCAGCACCTACAGCAACCCCGACACCGAATTCAAACCCAAGTGGGGTGCTGCGCGTGCGCTGTGGCCTTATCTGTGGCGCTACCGTATTCGGGTGTTAATCGGCTTAGTGTTTTTAGTGGCCGCCAAACTGGCCAATATCGCAGTGCCTTTATTGCTCAAACAGGTGATCGACCAGCTCGAGCAAAACCAAAATTTAAGCTTGGTCATCGTGCCACTCGGCCTAATCATCGCCTACGGGCTCTTACGCCTGGCCAGCATTGTATTCAACGAACTGCGCAACGTCGTCTTCGCCAAAGCTTCGATCAGCTCCATTCATACCATTTCGCTTGAGTTGTTCAAGCAGCTACACCGCTTGTCATTACGCTTTCATCTCGATCGCAAAACAGGCGCCCTATCACGTGACATTGAACGCGGCACCCGCTCGATCATGCACTTTATGCGTTTGGTGGTGTTCAGCATTATCCCCACTTTCTTTGAAATCATTGTCGTCATCGGCATCTTATTTGCCCAATTTGATGGCCGCTTCGCCTTGGTCACCACTGTAACCATCGTGCTATACGGCTTGTTTACATTTTTCATCACCCAGTGGCGCACCCGCTTTCGGGTAGAAATGAATCAAGCAGAATCCAATTCCAACACCAATGTGCTTGACTCATTGCTGAACTACGAAACCGTTAAAGTGTTCGGCAACGAACAGATGGAAACCCAACGCTTAGACCACATCATGTCCAAGTGGAATAAAGCCTCCATGCAAAGCACGATGTCACTGAGCTTCTTAAACGTAGGCCAAGCCTTCATTATTGCAACGGGTCTCACAATTTTGCTGCTGATGGCGGCGCAAGGCGTGGCCGATGGTAGCTTAAGCTTGGGCGACTTTGTGATGATCAACGCCTTTTTGATTCAACTTTATATCCCGCTTAATTTCTTAGGCTCTATTTACCGCGACATTACGCATTCACTCATCGACATGCAGCGCTTGTTTGACTTGCTAGACGAAGAACAGGAAGTGGTAGAAAGCCCTGATGCCAAACCACTAAGCCTTACCACTGGCAGCATCGAGTTTAAAAACGTCAGCTTTCGTTACCAAGACGACCTTCCTTTATTAGATACACTCAGCTTCACCATTCCCAGCGGCACCACTACCGCCATTGTGGGGCCATCAGGCTCGGGCAAATCAACCTTATCGCGCTTGTTATTTCGCTTTTACGACCCACAAGCAGGTCAGATACTGATCGACGGCCAAAACATCAAGGACTGCACGCTGGATAGCTTGCGTGCCGTAATGGGCTTTGTACCGCAAGAATCGGTGCTGTTTAATGAATCCATCGGTTACAACATTAAATACGGTGCGTCCGATGCCACTGATGAGCAAATGCACTTGGCCGCCAAGCGAGCACAAATTGATGGCTTAATCGAAAGCCATCCAGAAGGTTACAACATTTTAGTGGGCGAACGCGGCCTTAAGCTTTCAGGCGGTGAAAAACAACGTGTTGCCATCGCTCGCATGGTGATGAAGCAAGCCGCCATCTTAGTGTTTGACGAGGCTACCTCATCCTTAGACAGCCGCTCCGAAAAAGCCATACAAGCTGCCATTCGAGACGTTTCCAAAGGCAACACTTCCATCATCATTGCCCATCGTTTATCGACTGTTGTAGACGCACAACAAATCTTGGTACTGGACAAAGGCCAAATAAAAGAATCAGGCACCCACCAAACTCTATTAGATCAAAATGGGCTATACGCGCAAATGTGGCAAATGCAACAAGCAGACACCCTATCTGCTTAAATATTTGCTGCCAGCAAATTTAGGCTAGCTGCCAACTGGCAGCCTGTGATAACGTCACCCCTAAGACGTTAACCCAATTCAGAATCATCAATGCCGAAACAAACCATATTAGGGGTCAACATCGACCACGTTGCCACTATCCGTCAAGCACGCGGCACAGTGTATCCAAGCTTGCTCGAAGCAGTGGATGCCGTTGAAAAGACTGCCGCGCAGGCTATCACCATCCACCTGCGCGAAGATCGCCGTCATATACAAGATAAAGACGTGCCAGAGGTGATTGCCCGCACTAACAAACGGGTCAACCTAGAGCTAGCAGCCACCGATGAAATGGTGCAACTCACCTGCAACAACAAGCCTCATGATTGCTGCATCGTACCTGAAAAACGCGAAGAGCTGACCACCGAAGGCGGCTTAGACGTTATAGGCCAATACGATCGCATCGCAAAAGCAACTGACACCCTAAGCGCCGCAAACATTCGGGTATCCTTATTTATTGAACCCGACCTTGAGCACATTCTAAAAGCATACGACATGGGCGCACCCGTGATCGAGCTACATACAGGTGCCTACGCCCACCATCCTGATGACAGTGAAGCAGCCAATCAAGAATTTGAAAAGCTTGAACTCGCCACTGAATTTGCTAACTCATTAGGCTTACAAGTCAACGCAGGCCACGGACTGCACTACACTAACACCCAACGCGTAGCGCAGATTGACGATATCGTAGAACTGAATATCGGTCATGCAATTGTGGCACGGGCTTTATTTGTGGGCTTGGAACAAGCCGTGAATGAAATGCTCACCATCATTGGTAACAGCTAAACTTATACAAGTAATGGCACAACATTTATCTAACGCCCAATATGACGACTGGCATTACTCCAATGCAGTAGTAAGCAACGGCTTTGTATTTATATCTGGCTGCACAGGCGTGGATAAAGATGGCCGCTGCGCCGCAGATCCATCTAACCAAATCAAACAGGCCTTTGATAATGTAAGCGCGGCATTAGCACTGGCTGGCTTAGATTTTTCAGACGTAGTCGACTTGACTACTTACCATGTTGAACTACAGCAACAAATAGCGATATTTAGGCAAATCAAAGATCAATATATCCATGCACCATACCCTGCTTGGACAGCAATTGGCATTACCGAACTTGCAGCCGAGCACGCAATTGTTGAAATCAAAGCCATCGCCCGACAGCGTTGAAGAACACTTACTTCGAATTAGCTAAATTTTAAAAATCAATATGACGGGTAACACAAAACAAATCGGTGAAGTATTCCGGCTTTTGCATAGTCAAAAAAGCGCTTTGATACTGCCCAATCCATGGGATGTTGGGACGGCTAGAATCTTAGCCAAGATGGGCTTCAAAGCGCTTGCAACAACCAGCGCTGGCATGGCTTTTTCAATGGGCATTACTGAAGGTAGTGCATCTAAGCAGCAGGTTCTTGACCATTGCCAATCCATCGTAAATGCAACACCATTACCCGTGTCCGCCGATTTAGAAAAAGGGTTTGGTGATTTACCTGAGAGTGTGGCGCAATGCGTGCAAGAAGCAGCCAGCACCGGTTTAGCTGGTTGCTCCATCGAAGATCATACTAATCGCCGTAACGACCCTATATTTGATTTCTCTCTTGCCGTAGAACGCATTCAAGCCGCTGCTGAGGCCTGCCAAAAATTAGATAATGATTTCGTATTAACCGCACGCTGCGAAAACTTTCTCTGGGGTAAACCTGATCTAGATGACACCATCAAACGGCTGCAGGCATTTGAGCAAGCGGGTGCTGATGTCTTATATGCCCCAGGGCTGCACGACTTAGCTACAATTAAAGCCGTCTGCTCGTCTGTGAATAAGCCTGTGAATGTTGTGATGGGCATGCCGGGCAACACGTTTACTGTGGAGCAACTAGAACAAGCTGGCGTCAAACGTATTAGCGTTGGCTCGGCTTTTGCTAGAACGGCCTTCACTGCATTTATCAGTGCTGCAAACGAAGCAAATAACAGTGGCACATTTTCATTTGCCGACAACGCCATCGGCTTTAGTGAGTTAGAAGCTTATTTCAAATAGACTTTGGATACAGAGAATCAAATCTAACTAACGCTCATCACATCACCTTCCCAAGTAACTTTTGCCAAAGACACAATCGGCACATCCTGATTTTTCGACACTGCCTCGCGCCCTCCCTCTTGCGGCTTCTCCACGATGCAACCAATGCCCACCAAATGTGCACCGCTTTCAGCGATGATATTACCTAATGCATTTAAAGTGTGACCCGTAGCCAGAAAATCATCCACCACGAGCACGGTGTCATCGGCTGTCAGCAAGCGCTTAGAAATAAATAGATTAGTCTCGTTGCCTTTGGTACGGCTAATAGTTTTAGCAAAGTAATACACTTCATTCATCACCGCCGAGACCTGCTTGCGCGCGAATAACACAGGCACATTATATTGCTGCGCAGTAAACAGCGCCGCGGGGATGCCACTGGTTTCAGCTGTAATAACTTTAGTAATCGGCCCTACCCCCGCATCATCAAAAGCTTGTTTGAAATGCTCCCCCATCTGCTGACATAGCTCCACATCTATCTGGTGGTTAATGAAGCTGTCCATTTTTACAATGCCATCACCTAAATAGGCAGCATCACGATTTATACGCTTAATCAGGGCCTGCATGTTTAGTGGCGCTTGAGAATTGACAATAGGTTATTCATCTTCATCATCCAGTTCTAGCTGCTTAATTTCAGGCAAAGTTTGGCCCACAATCCCCTTGATCTCACCGTACATACCCACGGTATTTGTCATCATCCGATTAATCAATTGCTCGCGCTCCTTCCATTGCTTTTCCAGCGCACGCCGCTCACGAATCAGCTGCATTTCCATCGCATTAAAGCTTTCCACAATCGCCTCAATTTTGCTTCTAAAAGCATCGCTCATTAGGTAGTCATAGACTACTTCCGATTTGCTTTGCTGCCCTTGTGAAGCCTGTTTAACAAAATCCACCTCAATAAGCTGCTGGCGCAAAGCGGTAATCAAACCTTTATAGCTTTGCAAATCACACACCCATACACCTTCAAGCAAGCCAAAATGTTGCATATTCGGCGGCATCGCTACAGTCACCAAAATAGCAAATTGCGCCTTGGCCGCGCGCATGTCGTCTTTGAGCTTTTGCACCCATGCCTGCGACCAGGCTTTGGTGTTTTTGAGCTCCCATAGCACACTGCCGCACTCTTGCATTGCGCCGTTGCGTACCACTTGCTGTACATCCGCGCCGCGTACCCCTTTGGCCACTGCCACAATTTCGTCTTGCGGATAAGCTTGGCGTAAGCTGGCCTCTAAGCTCAACTCTAGTGCTTCACCTTGTGCTTCTTGCGAACCTTGTTCCGACTTGCGCTTGGCATCCAACAAAGAGTCTCGCAGGCCTTGAATTTGCTGCTCTTTTTCTTGCAGCTTGAGTAAATGTTGCTGCTCGCTTTGCTGCTGCTTAAGAGCAAAGTCCGCCTGCACATGCTGGCGTGCCTCTAGGTTTATTTTCTTGCGCTCGGCATCTAATTTACGAGCCACTTCAAGGTCCATCTCTTGCTGACGCTGCTGTAGTTGCCGCGCTTGCTCGCGAAGTTTTAATTCATTATCTTGCGCCTGCGATACTTTGCCTTGTTGTTCTTGTAGTTGGCTTTGCAATCGTTGCATTTGCTGTGCGAAATCCTGCTTTTGTTGCTGCATTTGCGAGCTATATTGGCCTTTAATTTCGCCCACCTTTTGTTCCATTTGCGCCGACTGCTGCGTAACAACATCAGCTTTAACGCCCGCTGCAATCTCTTCAAAGATTAACTCGGAGACATTAATCGGTTGAGTGCAGTTTGGACAATGAACAATTTTTTTATCCATATGGTCTATATTTTATAACTCGTTTAGTGCGTAGGCTTTAGCGATGCATTATCTTGTTGTGCCTTAGTGTAGCGCAATAGCTCACTAAACACCCGACGACTACGAAACTCACCGCTGCGTACTTGGCGCGTAAGTAAATTACGCAATAAACGCTTACCTTGCCGTCTTGTCTCATTGTCCTGCAATGCTTGCTTCGCCAATTGGTTTAAGCAACGACCACTCACTTGCAATGCATGCCGCGATGTTTCGTCTTTATTGTCGCCAGTTGCAATACGTACTGGCCCTTTCTCTGGATAATAAAAATACTGCGCCTCATCATCAACCGCCTCCCCTGTGTTTACATCATGGTCAAAAATCAAACCATAGCCTACTTCACGCAAAAGTGCGCATTCATAATAACGCAAAATATCATCAGGTGACTGCCCCTTAGCCAAGCACTGCAAGCTGTCATCGTAAGCATCAAATAAACGCTCATGGGCATCGTTGGCGTGCAAAAACTTGAAGAGTAATTCATTCATATAATACAAGGATGCCAACACTTCTGGCGCATACTTCGGCCGCACTACACTAGTTTCCACCCCCGTCAAAGTATGCAGCGAACGCTTGCCCGACCAGCTAATGCGTAAAAATTGAAAAGCCTGTAACTGCGCACGATTACCGGTCTTTTGTCTCCTTGCGCCTTTGGCTAATACCCGAAAACGGCCATATTCGCGGGTAAACACGTCCACCAGCAGACTGGTCTCAGACCACGGCCGAGTATGCAAAACATAAGCGGGTTGCTGTGAAACGCGAATGGCTAATCCTCACTATAGCCTAGAGATTTAAGCAAAGCAGCATTGTCAGCCCAGCCCTTACGCACCTTTACCCACAGAAACAGGTGTACCCGCTTACCAAACAGCAACTGCATCTGTTTGCGTGCACGTGTGCCAATCAACTTTAAGCGCTCACCGCCTTTGCCCACCAAAATCCCTTTTTGGCCTTGTCGATCGACCCACACTGTCATGTCGCTCACTAACACATTGCCTTCTTTGTTTTCAAAGCCGTTTACTTCCACTGCAGTGGAATACGGCAGCTCCTGCCCAAGCTGACGAAAAATTTGCTCACGCACCAACTCTGCTGCCAAGAATCGCTGGCTTTTGTCGGTAATCTGATCCTCTGGAAACCCATAACCCATACCATCGCTAGGTAACAAGTCTATGATCTTCGCCTGTAAACTATCTAAGTTTTGTTTGCGTTTAACAGATATCGGAATAATCTGCGCAAAATCAAAGCGCTGTTGGCTGTCTGCAATCAGCGGTAGCAATTGATCTTTGTTTTTATGTTTGTCAATTTTATTGATGAGCAGCAACACCGGAGCTTGCGGCTTACCAATGGCCTCAAACGCTAATTTGGTTTCATTATTCCAGCCACGGTCATCGATCATAAACAGCACTGCATCAACTTCCTCCAAACTACTTAGCGCTGCTTTGTTAATCACGCGGTTCATCTTAGTTTTACCCGCATCATGAATACCCGGAGTGTCAACGAATACAATCTGTGCCGTAGGCGTGGTTTTAATGCCTAAAATTCGGTGCCGAGTAGTTTGCGGCTTGCGCGAAGTGATGGCCACTTTATGACCAATCATAAAATTTACTAAGCTAGATTTACCCGCATTGGGCGGGCCCACTACCGCAACGAAACCAAACTTGATGTCAGTCCCTTTTTTCATTCAACTCTTATTAATTTCATCTTGTTTGTTGAGTGCAGCTAAGGCTTGCTGCGCTGCCATTTGCTCTGCAATGCGGCGACTTTTACCCACTGCTGTGAAGGTGTACGCCGGCTCACGCAATTCACATTGCACTTCAAAATCCAAGTTATGCGCCTGCCCGCTTTCGGCCACTATACTGTACTTAGGTAAATTCAAGCCCCGCTGTTGCAGCAGCTCTTGCAGCTGAGTTTTCGGATCTTTATCAATACTAGGCTCCACCGTTTTAAGACGCTGTGCGTATAAGGCAAGCACTACATCCCGTAAGCGGTCAAAATTGCTATCAAGATAAATAGCACCAAACACCGCCTCAAGCGCATCAGCGCGGATTGATGTTCGCTTTCTGCCGCCCGTACGCAGCTCGCCAGCACCTAAAACAAGGTGCGCCTCTAAGTCGATTTCATGCGCCAACTCGGCCAAGGTTTCACCACGCACCAAGCGCGCGCGCATCCGTGTTAATTCGCCTTCGCGCGCCTGCGGAAACTGATCATACAATGCCTTTGCGATAATGGCGCCGAGCATGGCATCACCCAAAAACTCAAGGCGCTCATTGTTATCACTGCCCGCACTGCTATGGGTCAAGGCCGTTTGCAGCAAGCTTGGTTGGCTAAATTGATAGCCCAAATACTGCTCTAAGGGTTTCAGGCCAGCCATCTAAATACTAGTTTAATCGATAGATTGTGCAATTCGGCCCCAATCAGCGCCGCCACCGCCAACGGTGTCCCAGCTAAACCAAATAAACAGTGCCTTACCAACCATCAAATCTTCAGGCACAAAACCCCACACACGACTATCACTGCTGTTATCGCGGTTATCACCCATCACAAAATACTGCCCTTCGGGTACTACTGTTTCGAAACCTTTAATACGACTTACCTTTTGCACCAAAATATCATGCTTCACCTCGCCTAATGTTTCATTCATGATAGTGGTAATGTAGCCGCGACCACGATCACGCGCCACGTGATCGGTTTTTACGACATCGGCTTTAATGAGTTCACCGTTTATAAACAGGTCTTGTCCATCCATTTTTACAGTATCACCCGGCATACCAATCAAGCGCTTTATATAGTTAGAACGTTTGTTTTTAGGGTATTTGAATACCACCACATCTCCGCGCTTAGGCGAACCCGTCGGAAAAACAGTTTTATGAATAATCGGCAGCTTAACGCCATAGGCGCTTTTATTAACCAAAATAAAGTCACCTAAATGCAAAGTCGGCAACATCGACCCTGACGGGATACGAAACGGTTCGGCAATAAATGAACGTAAAGCAAAGACAATAAAAATGACCGGAAATAAAGAACGGCCATAGTCAATTAGTGTCGATTGCCCCTCCGGCGTGCCCTTAAGCCTGCCGATCAACATCGCAATACCTGTCAACACCGTCAACACTAACAAAATCACTTCTAAAATCATGCTATTTCCCTAGCTATCCACACATAATGTATATTTTAATCGTCCACTTTAAGCACTGCCAAAAATGCTTCTTGCGGTATCTGCACGGAGCCCACCTGCTTCATACGTTTTTTGCCTTCTTTTTGTTTTTCCAACAACTTACGCTTGCGAGTGATGTCACCGCCATAGCATTTGGCCGTTACGTTTTTACGCAGTGCCTTCACTGTTTCACGGGCAATGATTTTGGCACCGATAGCCGCCTGAATAGCCACATCAAACATTTGTCGCGGAATGATACCACGCATACGTGACACCAACTGCCTGCCTCTAAACACTGATTGATCTTTATGCACTAATAAAGCCAGCGGATCAACCTTGTCACCATTGATCATTATGTCCACCCGAACCATATCTGCCGCACGGTACTCTAAGAATTCGTAGTCCAATGAAGCATAACCACGGGTAGTAGATTTAAGCAAATCAAAAAAATCTAATACCACCTCATTCAAGGGCAATTGAAACTCCATCATCACCTGACGAGAATGGTATACCGAATTCATCTGTATACCGCGCTTTTCAATGCACAAAGTCATCACTGCGCCTACATAGTCTTGCGGGGTTAAGATGCGTGCAGTGATAAATGGTTCACGAATTTCATTGTATTTATTCGATTCTGGTAAGTCAGCAGGGTTATCAATTTTAATCACCTCACCGTCTGCCATCTCCACTTCATAGATTACCGTGGGCGCCGTGGTAATCAGATCAATATCATATTCACGCTCCAAACGCTCTTGAATGATCTCCATGTGCAACAGCCCCAAAAAGCCACAACGAAAACCAAAACCCAAAGCTTGTGAGGTTTCTGGCTCATAGTGTAAAGCCGCATCATTCAAACTTAGCTTATCCAACGCAGTACGAAAATTCTCAAAATCCGCACTATCAATTGGGTACAAGCCTGCAAACACCGTTGGCTGCGCTTCTTTGAACCCCGTCAGGGCTTCAGGCGCTGGATTGCCTGCCAATGTGATGGTGTCGCCCACTCTTGCTGAGCGGACGTCTTTTAGCGCTGCCATCATAAAACCCACCGAACCACTTTTTAATGAAAGCGTTTTCTCGGCTTTAGGCGTAAAAATACCTGTCTGCTCCACATAATGATCATCCCCTGTCGACATCATCCGGATCTTGGTTTTCTTGTTACCAACTAATTCGCCTTGCATCACTCGCACTAAGGACACCACACCCAAATAGTTATCAAACCAAGAATCCATGATTAGAGCTTGCAATGGCGCATCAATTTCGCCCTTAGGCGGTGGTAACAATTCCACCACCGCTTCCATCACCGCCTCAATGCCTTCACCGGTTTTAGCGCTAGTCAGAATGGCGTCCGAAGCATCAATGCCAATCACGTCTTCAATCTCTTGCTTAACCCGGTCAGGGTCAGAAGAAGGTAAATCGATCTTATTAATAACGGGGATAATCTCTAAACCCAGTTCCACCGCAGTATAGGTGTTGGCGACTGTCTGCGCTTCCACACCTTGGGTGGCATCCACCACCAACAGCACGCCTTCGCAAGCAGTTAAGGAACGTGACACTTCATAGGAAAAATCAACATGGCCTGGCGTGTCGATAAAATTAAACACATAGGTCTCACCGCTTTGCGCGGTGTAATTAAGCGAAACGCTTTGCGCCTTGATAGTGATGCCACGCTCGCGCTCGATGTCCATGGAATCAAGCACCTGCTCTTTCATTTCGCGTTCTTGCAACCCATCGCAAGATTGAATCAAGCGGTCAGCCAGTGTCGATTTACCATGATCAACATGGGCAATAATCGCGAAATTGCGGATATGGCTTAAATCAGTTTCGATCATTCAACAAGCCAAGCAGACAATCGCTTAGCGATAAAAATAAGGTGGCCCGCGATTGTACCTAATGTTGCTGCTATTGTATGCACTGCGTCACTGATAATAGCCCTCAAGAGAGCGTCTAACCCTGGTTACTTGCGCGATCATAAAAACGCAAACGATACAACAAGCGCGCTTTACCTACTACTTCGCCTATCATTACCGGTGTCTCGTCACTAAATGCGCTACGATTATGCAGCACATTATTGCAAATCAAGCCTTGGCCTGCTCGCAAAGTGCTACGCAAAATAAAAGGCGAATCCGAGTCTAAAAACTCGGTAATTGCACTACATGCTTCTTGCAGCACAGCAC
>CALIFM010000046.1 GCA_938021685.1 uncultured Gammaproteobacteria bacterium
TAAAGGAGTGATGGTTGACGAGCTGGCCACGAAGGATTGCCGTAAGTTGGCTGCTCACTATTTATTAACCGCAAAAAAAGATAACGGTTGGCCGTTAGACCCTGTGGCGCGCTTTCATCTTGGAAATGGGGCGTCGATACATGCTGTGCATACTGACGCAGATGTTTCAGACAAAGGGCAAACGCAGTCGCTGGGGGCCATGGTGAATTACCTTTATGACATGCGGCATATCGCAAGCAATCATGAAGGCTTTATCACCCATCAAAAAATTGCTGCTTCATCCCAAGTTGAGGGTCTGAGTAATAAAGCTGTGGAGCGGATGCTGTCAGGCTAAATTGCAGGTTTCAGGGTTCACTATTAATTGAGATGAGCTCAGATTATTGCTTGAATTTTTCAGTAATATTATTTATCAGGGCACTGCAAGTGCCGAGCTGGTAAGAATTGAGAAATCAACAAACAGCGATGCTGCAATAATATGTCAATTCAAATAACTGAGTTGGGAATAGATAAAACTGGAACACTGGCCTACTTGATATTCAAATGGTGGGTTGCTGGATCACTAGACCATATATATCGGTATATCCCAGAATATGGAATGATGGAAGCCCATAAGCAATGACGTGCTTGTGAGTACTACTAAATTAAATAATCGCTAATCAGTTATGTTTCTGTCATAAATTGCCTATAAAGGGCTAAGGGTGATCTAGCAGTATCTTATAGGCCATTGATCGGCACCTTCAGCATTGGGGCACCATTTTCATCACGTGGGATTTCGCCTGCACGCATGTTGACTTGTAAGGATGGGATAATCAGTTTAGGCATCGCTAACTGGGCATCGCGTTGAGTGCGAAATTGAATAAATTCCTCACGTGTTTGCCCACTGCCTACGTGGATATTATCGGTCCGCTGCTCTCCGATGGTTGATTCCCAAGCAATTGCACGGCCATCTGGACCATAGTCGTGGCAGATAAATAAGCGCATCTCATCCGGCAGGGTGAGCACCTTTTGAATGGAATCATATAACTGGCCTGCATCACCACCCGGAAAATCGCTGCGAGCCGAGCCCGAATCGGGCATGAATAAAGTGTCACCAGCAAAGGCAGCATTGCCGATGACATGCACCATGCAAGCTGGGGTATGCCCCGGGGTGGCAATCACAAAAGCAGTCATGTTGCCAATGGTGTAAGTATCACCGTCCTCGAATAACGCATCAAATTGCGAGCCGTCACGCTGAAACTCGGTACCTTCGTTGAATATCTTACCGAAAGTGTGCTGAATCTCTTTGATTCGAGCACCCACGCCGATCTTACCCCCAAGTTTCTGCTGTATATAGGGCGCAGCTGACAAATGATCCGCGTGAACATGCGTCTCGATAATCCATTCTAGTGTTAACTGGTGTTCTTGAATCTCCGCAATCAGGCGGTCAGCACTTTCATAAGTAATACGGCCAGCTGCATAGTCGATGTCTAGTACGCTGTCTAATATCGCACAGGCGTTTGATGTTGGGTCTTTAACGAGATAACAAATCGTATTGCTGACTTCATCGAAAAAGCCTTCTACCTCGGGTTTGACGGATAAGTTAAGCGTTGCAAATGCCATTTTGCTTTCCTAGGTTTTCTCCATTTGGCCGCCTGCCTTTTTCCAAGCACCTACACCTCCCGATAGGTTGACCACGGGCTTTAATCCCATCTCAGTGGCGACTCGTGCAGCCATGGCAGATCGACCACCGGAAGCACAATAAAAGATATAGGTTTTATCTTGATTGAATTCTGCTTTATGCACGGGGCTTTTCGGATCAATATGAAATTCCATCATGCCGCGAGAGGAGGCTAGGGCTCCGGGAATCATGCCAGTTTTAGCTTGTTCGGTGCCGTCCCTTAAGTCTACAAACACATGGCTGTCGGAGCCTACTAATGGCATCGCTTGTTCTACGCTGATGGCCGGTACGGCACCCAAAGCTTCTTTAACGATTTCTTGCGAGCTTTTGCTTATGTTCTGTGGCATGTCACTTTTCTATTTTAGATAGTTAAATCCAGTCGCGGTTTCCAAAATGGACGGAATAGCTCAATTTTTGGGCAGCGATTCATCACTACCTTCAATCCTGCATCTTCGGCAAGTTTCGCGGCACGATCATCGTACACGCCAATTTGGCCCCACAAAACTTTAGCGCCAACAGCAATAGCTTGCTCGGCGAAACTATGCAGCTCCTCAGAAGGGCGAAACACTTCCACCATGTCAATTGATCGGTCCACGTCGGCCAAGGTTGGATAAACTTTGATTCCGCGAATTTCGGTCAATTTTGGATTCGGATTGATTGGAATCATTTCATAACCAGTTTCATGCAGAACTCGTAGCACACCATAACTGAATTTTGTTTTATCGCCGCTAGCTCCCACCATCGCGATGGTCTTCACGGAGCTTAATATCTCGGCAAGATACCCAGCTGGATAATCATATAAATGATCAATGTCTGCTTCTGGCATTTAACTCTCCTTCGGTGTGGCAATATCCGCTTTTAGTTCGTGTGGTTCAAGCGGGTCTAGGAATGGATTACGGTATAGTTTATCGTGGCTTTCTACCCCGACTTCAAACGTACAATCTGACAATGGTCTTGCCACACAAAGCAGCACATAGCCGTTATTGAGCTGGCGATTGTTCAAGGCCACTTGCTGCTGCTGATCAATTTCGCCCTCAGTCAGTTTCGCAGCACAGGTGATGCAGCCGCCATA
>CALIFM010000047.1 GCA_938021685.1 uncultured Gammaproteobacteria bacterium
GATTATGCGGCCGCAACTGAATAATAGAACCTAGTCAAATAAAAAGCCCAAACCAAATTGGCCTGGGCTTTTGAAGTTCCTAACTTTAAAGCTTGTTCTTCAATGAACTAGCAAAAGGCAAAAACAATACAAATATTATTATTGCTTATGAGGCTTTTTCGACAGGCTCTGCTTCAATCAGCTCGATCGCTTTACCTTCTGCTTCATCAGCTTTAGCTTCAACTGTTTTCACTGCTGTCGGCGCAGCGACTACACTTTGCTCGCTTAAGCCAGGAGTAACAACCGAATCCATTTGCGCAGCATTCTCTAAAGCCGGCGCTGCAATAGTGCTAACACCCTTGCCTGCGCCCAGCGCGACGGTAGCCGCCAAGCCTTTTTTGTAATAGCCCAACGCTGCACTAGCATCGCCATCATGCTCATGAAAACCACCAAGCTCGTAATAAGCTTCATCGCCAGCACCTAAATCAATCGCCTTCTGATAATACTCTTGAGCTTTTTCAGTTTGCTTATGTGCCATGTTCAAGCGCGCCAGCGTTAAATATACATTCGGATCATTTCCATGGTCGGCAATCCAAGATGATGCAACGCTAATTTGGCTGCGTAGATTGCTCTTACGCGTCTTGCCATAAAGTGCAGCCAGCTCTGAAGTCCAGTTTTGCTTAATTGCTTTACGCACAATGGCTTCGGCTTGTCCAAGCTCACCTTCTTGAATCAGTTTTTTGGCATACAAAGCCGCCATGTCACGCTGCGTCTTGCGTTTGCGCGGCAATGCCTTGTACTGAGCCAAGGTAGACATACCTGTATCGCCGTCTAAGGCATTGGTCATTTTTGACTCACGTGCCAACACTTCTAATGAACAAACCTCATCTTGCCCAAGTGCCTTGCACTTTTCCACCTTCGGTAGAATATGGGTTAAAGCATTCCAATCTTCTGTCTGACGATACACATCAGACATCAAACGTAATACGGTTTTATTAGCAGGCGCTTTTTCATGCATCATCTCCAGCAAGGCTTTTGCTTCGGTAAAATCGCCCGCTTGAGTTAATAATCGTGCCCGCGTTAAATCTACAGCCATACGGTTAGCAGGATCGCTTTTTTCTGCCAAAGCAAGATACTCATCACGCTTAACAAAGTTGCCACGTTGCTGCGCTGCATAAGCCACACCTAAGTAATTAAGCAAAGGCGTTTCATTGTGCTTCAGGCGCTTAGTTAAGTCCTTCTCGCTGCCGTCCCAATCACCTTCAATTAGACGTGCGTAACCTCGCATTGTATCACTTTGGGCATTTTTAGCATTGCGCTGCTTGTTCCATTGTTTGATTTTTTTCGGCGCACGAAAAATACTGAACAAGTAGCTAAACAACAAATACAAAATGGCAAAAGCGGCAATTAAATATAAGCCTACCAACACCACTGGCAAGGTATAACCTTTGCTCTCACCACCCCACGGCACAACAACCGTCATCATCTTGGGGTCGTTGGTAATCTCGTGCCCAACAAACAAGCCCGCAATCAGCGTGGCAATAATAATTAGTAATAATTTCATGATTTAGTTTCCTTTGGCAACAGCGCTATCAAATAGGGTGCGCAAATTTGAAATATCGGGCACGGACACATCAAAGTCAATTGGTTTTAGATCAGCAATACCTTGCAGCCACTTTTTCACCTCAGCTGCCTCCGGGTCAAAATGTTTATTTGCCGTAGCCACGGCTTCATCTAATTGTGCCTGATAAACGCTTTGGTCTTTTTTCAACATGGCAAGTTTAGCCGCTTTTAGATTAAGTCTCACCGACTCATCCACCATAAACTTGGCTTTTGAGTCCATCGACACCAGCGGCTTATTCTCCACTTTTTGCACTTTCATCATACTGCCCAAATCAGAAAACAGGCTCTTACCGGCTGCTTTCATACGCTGCGCTGCGGACAGCTCGACTGCTTCGCCAGAAGAGTCGCTAGCTGCATCGTCAGATTGAACTTCAGGCTCAGCTTCAGCTGTTTTCTCTGGCAAGGCATCGTTTTCTCGAATCAAGCGATCTTGTAGATAAGGCAAATCTTCAACTTGTGCGCCTAGATCTGTTAGCTGTTGATTCATGCCCTTAAAATCAATGGGCTTAATCGCTTTAAGCTCAGTTATATTTTCAGATAACTGTTCACGAACAGATTTAAAGCGCTCATCATTTAAGGCGCCAAGGCTATCGTCAACCAAGGCCAAGCCTTCGGCTGCACGCGGTGCATCGCCGGTCAGCCCCAAATTATTTTGCACCGATGTGAGTAACGAGCGAATTTCAGCATACTTCCATTGCTCAACCTTGCCGCCAAGCTCCGTCTCGTACTGTGTAAATGCTTCTTTAGAATTAGCCAGCTTTTCATTAAACAAAGTAGTGGCGCTTTCTTGGCTTTCATCAAACCACTGTTGGTTGGACGCCTGCAATTTTTTTGACTGCTCTTCTAAAGCAGCAGATTGGTCAGCCAGAGCCGACGATTGGCTTTGCAAAGTAGCAACCGTGGCGGCGCTTTTTGTCACGTTGCTATCAACCGCAGACAGCTGTTCACTGAAACTTTTTTCAACTTCATCAATACGTGTGTCAGCTTTATCCAAACGGTCAGTGGCTTGTGTTAAATCTGCCTTTACCATTTCTTGGCTAGTCACCAAACCTTCAACCTGCCCACCCAAGGCACTAACGGCACCACCTGTTTGTTGCTGGTTTAATGTTATTTGATAATAGGCATATCCCCCTGTTGCTAAACCGCCCAAACCACACAATAGCGCTAACCAAGCCACGCCGTTGCCTTTCTTGGCTGGCGCAACAGCTACTTGCTGTCTTTGAACATTGGCCGATTTTGTCGATGCCGTATTCGTTGACTGGCTCTTCACTGCACTATTTTGCTTCGCCTGTACAGTCGTTTTGCGGGCGGATTGGCTTGTGTTTTTACTTGCCGCATGCTGCTTTGCAGGAGTTGCCTTAGCGCTCTTAGCTGAAACAGTACTGTTTGCTGCCGCCTTATTTGCTGCCTGGCTACTTGCCTGGCTCGCACTTCGCTTCTTTGTTTGCGTTGCAGCCGTCTTAGAAGGCGAGGCGGTATTGCCAGCCTTTCCTTTGCGCTGCGCAGCAGATTTTTTGGATGTTCGCTTGTTGTTAGATGCCACTTGTTTGTCTCAAAATATATTGATTGATCGGTCAGCAACGCTAGATTAGCCGACCTATAAGCCCCGCTAGGTTTTTTGAAGCAGGCAATAAAGTCGCCAATTCTACACGCTAACACGACCTTTTATCGACTTTTTGCATTGTTTGGTCGAAAATTTTACATAAAAACCCACTTCAACGATTTAGCTTTACGATTTTTGTCACACATAATTCATCGGCATTAGGGCAAAATAATACTGAACTGATAAGCAAGACAACACTATAGCTGTAAAGGTTTTGCCCATCTGCGCTTTGTCTAGTAGAATTGCGCCCTGCAAAACCCTTCCAACAAAAAACATGCAAAGACAAAGCTCCTATAATTACGATGAAATTATTGCCTGCGGTAAGGGCTCGCTATTTGGCGAGGGTAACGCACGCCTGCCCCTACCCAATATGCTGATGATGGATCGCATCAATCACATTAGCGATGAAGGTGGCTTACATGACAAAGGCGAGATTATCGCCGAATTAGACATCCATCCTGATTTATGGTTTTTTGCATGCCACTTTGAGGGTGACCCAGTAATGCCAGGGGCATTAGGGCTAGATGCGCTGTGGCAATTAATCGGCTTTTATTTGGGCTGGCTAGGTGGCCCTGGACGAGGCCGTGCACTAGGTGTAGGCGAAGTGAAATTCACCGGTCAAATTCTACCAGACTCAAAAAAAGTGACTTATCATCTACACTTAAAGCGTGTAATCGCTCGACGTTTATATATGGGCATCGCCGACGGTATCGTTGCCGTTGACGGCAAAGAGGTCTATCACTGCGAGGATTTACGTGTGGGCTTATTCACTGACACCAGCCAAGCAGGTTAAATCATGAAACGAGTCGTCATCACTGGTCTTGGCATCGTTTCAAGCCTAGGCAATAATAAACAAGAAGTGCGCACTGCTTTGCAGAATGGCACATCAGGCATTGTTGCTGCCCCCAGCTACGCAGAAATGGGTATGCGCTCGCAAATCCACGGCGCAATGGATATTGACCCCAGTGAATATATAGATCGCAAAGTTTATCGATTTATGGCGGATGCGGCGGCTTACACCTATATTGCAATGCAAGAAGCCGTGGAAGACGCTAACTTAGAAGCAGCTATAATCGAGTCTGAGCGCACTGGCTTAATTCTTGGCACCGGTGGTGCATCACCAGAAAATATCGTAAAGGCAGCCGATATGTTGCGCGAAAAAGGTATTCGTCGCGTTGGCCCTTACATGGTGACCAAAACGATGGCTAGCACAGTACCAGCCTGTATCAGCACACCGTTTAAAATTAAAGGCGTATCTTACTCAATCTCATCGGCCTGCTCTACTAGCGCACATTGCATCGGCCACGCATCTGAACTGATCCAGCTTGGCAAGCAAGATGTTGTGTTTGCTGGCGGCGGCGAAGAGCTGCACTGGAGCTTATCGGTTTTATTTGACGGCATGGGCGCTTTATCTAGTCAGTACAATGACCAACCCACCATTGCTTCTCGTCCTTATGATGTAGATCGAGACGGTTTTGTAATATCGGGCGGCGGCAGTGTATTGGTACTAGAGAGCCTAGAGCACGCTCAAGCACGCGGAGCAAAAATCTATGCTGAATTAACAGGCTATGGCGCAACCTCTGACGGCTATGACATGGTACAGCCTTCAGGCGAAGGGGCGGCACGCTGCATGCGACAAGCGATGCAAAATGTAGATGATCCCATTGACTACCTTAATGCACATGGCACTAGCACACCAGTAGGCGATACCAAAGAACTCGAAGCCGTACAGGCTGTGTTTGGTGATAAAACACCGATCATCACGTCAACAAAATCACTGAGTGGCCATGCCCTTGGCGCTGCTGGCTCAAACGAGGCTATTTATTCATTATTGATGATGGAAAACAATTTCATCGCCGCCTCAGCTAACATTAACAAACTAGATCCTGCCGCTGAAGGCTTTAATATTGCCACGGAGAAAGTAAACAGCACAGAGCTGAACACCATTATGTCGAATAGCTTTGGTTTTGGCGGAACTAATTGTTCTCTGGTGTTTCAGCGCTACACGGGTTAAAATTAACCTTTCGGCCTACTGAACAAACCTTAACAGGCTGCTGACAATAGACCGATTAACTGCTAGACTCGACCCTTCATACCTTCAATAAGACTTAATTTAACGAGAAAAATGAACCCGATTCAACTTCCAAAAATTACGCGAACAACTCGCTATTTAACTGCGATTGCATTGACTGCGCCGTTATTTTCAAACACTGTGGCGGCTGAGTACAAGCCGTTGACCCGTTTAGGTAACATGCCTACGTCAATCTGTCGGCCCCCAATAAATACAGCTGAAGAACTGCAATCTTTTGCAGTTAATCAAAGTCAAGACCTATATGACATTTTGAGCTCTGCTGGATGGTCAGGTAATCCTGACGATGTAATGAACGCTATCCAAAGTGGCAACTTTACAGAAAAATCATACGGCAAAGGCACCAAGATGCAATGGATGGGTGTACGACGCGATGGTAAGGTCGTTGCTGAGCCAAATAAAATCTGGGCAGGCAAACAACCTTTCCAAGGCTTTGAACTTAATGTGGTTTCTGACTGCATGCAGCATCAATTGGTTATCCCAAAAGCTTGCTGTAACTTAGCCTTAATCTCTACTCAAAAAGTAGCCTCAAACGTCACAGCTCCTAAGTTGTCAGTCTCAACCACACTAGGTGACGACGGCAGCACCAAGATCTGTGGCCTAGGCAACATGAATGAATTGACTCGCCCTGATGGCAGCACAGAAAGCATCGAAGCTGATGCTGACGGCTGTTGGGCAGGCAAAATGGCTCCCGGACAATATAGCGTTTCTTCTAAGAACGTATCAAACTGCGGTCAGTCATCTGAAGCAGTACGTGCTTTCAGCATTGCAGCGCCTGCCGTTGCTGCGCCAGCACCAGTTGTAGAAGTGGCTAAGGCAGCTGCTGGCGGCCTATTCTTAGCGCCATTCATTGGCCGTCAAGTACGCGCGATTGACCCTCCATTGATTGGCTTAAAGGTTGGTCATATTACACCTATCAGCGATAACGTTGGTTTCTTGGTACAAGGTGGTGCGTCATACAACATCAAAGACGAAGAGTTGTCATTGTTCGCTGATATTGGCCTAGAGCGCAAGATCGGTCATAGTGGCTTCATCGGCGGTGGTGTTGGTTTGTGGGATTTCAACACAGATGACACATTGAACGGCAACCGTAGTGATGATCCTCGTGAAGACTTAACGTACTTCATCCACGGTGGTTCTGATACCAGCATGAAGTTCCACAACAACCCTGTACAGTGGTTTGTTGAAGCACGAGTCTTCGATGATTTCACCGATGATATCGGTAATCACAACGTGGCGCGCGCCGACGTGGCGGGCG
>CALIFM010000048.1 GCA_938021685.1 uncultured Gammaproteobacteria bacterium
CGCTTATCTTCATTATTGCTCAATGGAGTTTATTAGTCGACGATACAGCCAAAGAGCAGTTGTGGTTCAGGGCAGTTATGCTATTCAACATATTTGGCGTCGCTTTTATCTATCTGGGTTGGTTTTGGACCCATAGAGGGCAAACAGTCGGTATGCGTGCTTGGAAAATTCGCCTCCAAACAAACAAGACCGCTACAGCCGATAAAAATGCTGGAGACATCGGTTGGCTGCAAGCTTTTGTTAGGTATGCCGTAGCGATGGTTTCTTGGCTATTTTGTGGACTAGGCTATTGGTGGGCCTTATTTAATCGAAAAAAGCTAGCATGGCACGATATGGCCTCAAACAGCCGTTTAATCAGAACGGATATTAGTGGGGTTTAATTTAACGTTGCTGCAGCTGCCGAGTGCCGTCGAAACCAAACCATCAGCCATAAAACTAGGGCGACCATAACGACCAAAATTGGCAATACAAGCAAGTTTAGCTTTTGCCAACCAAACAGCTCATACAACACACCAGCACCAAATGCTGTTAGCATTGTCAGTGTATAAACCATAGTGTCATTCACTCCTTGCACCCAGCCTTTTTCAGCTGGCCTCCATGCTTGTTGTAACAACGAGGTAGACCCAACAAACAAAAAGTTCCACCCTATCCCAAGCAATACCAGTGCAGACCAATAGCTGAACATATCGTGGCCTAAATTGTTAATTACTACAACAATGATAAGCAACAAGGTCCCTGAAAGCATCACTTTTAAAGTACCAAATCGATCAATTAAGTAACCTGAAAAAAATGATGGCACAAACATTGACGCAATATGAAATTGAATAACAATAGCCGTTTCACCAAAGCTAAAGCCGTGACCTTTCATCGCTAGTGGCGTTGAGGTCATGATTAAATTCATTACGCCATAAGCCGTCATCGCCCCCACCACTGCAACTAAAAAAACTGGTTGTTTAATGATCTCCTTCACTGGCCGCTTTGACCCGGTTCGTTCCTCGACGCTGGGTAGCGGCAATTTCATTACTGCAATCATTAATAACAAAATACAGCCAAAAGGGATTAACACTAAAAATGTCATCGCAAATGGGTATTGCGGAATCTTCATTTGCGTATACGCAGCTACACTTGGTCCTAAAAACGCAGCAATCAAACCGCCTGCCAGCACCCAAGAAATAGCTTTAGCCGCCATACTTTTAGGCACTACATCAATGGCAGCAAAGCGTAAGTATTGAAAAAATCCTAAACCTGCTCCTGCAAAAACCAGACCAAAACAAAACAGCCAATAGGCGCTTTGAAATACTGCTAGAGTAAGCAGCGCCCCACTAATTATTAAGCAGCAAGCAGCGACTGAAAAACCAAATTTACGCCCTTTTGCTTGCATTAACATCGCTGCTGGAAACATGACCAACATCGTAGATAAATATTGCATGCCTGCAGGCACAGTTGACATCGCTGGATCGGGCGCCATGTTCTGTCCAACCAAGGCCGTGCTAGAAATAAGTAAGGCAGAAACACTAATTGCTATGCCTTGCGACAAAGCCAACAACAATAAGGTTTGGCGCATTATTACTTTTTAGCCGGAGGTTGTAGCCGAGTAAAGGTTAATTGCGCATCATCAGAAAGGCTAGCATCATACTGATAACCATCCTCATTAAAGTCCTGGATAAACTTACTGTCTTCAATTTGGTTTTTAATCAACCAATTAGCCATTAAACCACGGGCGCGCTTAGCAAAAATTGCCACCACTCGGGTTTTGCCCTCTTTCGTTTCTTTAAAATTGATATGCAGTACTTTTCCATCTAGCTCTTTAGGTTTGATGGCTTTGAAATACTCATTGGAAGCCAAATTAACTAAAGTTTGCTCTTGTTGTTGTGCCATATCGGCATTTAGCATTTGTGTAATTTTGCTGCCCCAGAATGCATATAGATGATCACCTCGCGGGTTAGGCAATTTAGTTTTCATCTCCAGGCGGTAAGGCTGAATCAAATCTAACGGTCGCAGCGCACCATATAAACCCGATAAAATACGCAAATGAGATTGGGCGTAACCCAATTCAATTTCGTTATAAGTATCTGCTTCAATAGTGCTATATACATCACCTTTAAACGCATAGATCGCTTGCTTAGCATTATTAGCATCAAACGGCGCTGAAAAGGAGGCAAAGCGGTCAAAGTTAAGCTGTGCAATATTATCACTGACACTCATCAAACTTTTAATTTGCTCGGCGCTATATCCACGCGCTTCATTGATGAGCAGCAGCGAATCATCCAACTGCCGAGCTTGGCTATGCGTGCTTGTTGGCGCACGATCATCAAAATTTTGTCCTTTTGAGGGAGAGAGAGTAATGAGCATAACGATTTAGCTTAAAGAATAACAAGACCAGTTAAAGCTGCTTCTATAAAATAAGCAGTAAACAAGATGGTATCACTCCGTTTGCTTGTTGGCTATCATCATAAACAAGCTTTCGAGATACGCTGTCTGATGCCAGCACTTAATTGATCACTTTTATACTGTATTTGCTATGATTATCCACGCAAAATCATGATTAATTAATGAAGACAACATAATGACAATAGCATATGTAAATGGCGAATTTGTTGAGGAGCAAAACGCCAAAATTTCAATATTCGATCGTGGCTTTTTATTCGCGGATGGCGTGTACGAAGTTATTTCTGTGCTTAGAGGTAAGCTGATCGATGCTGAACCGCACTATGCACGGCTACAGCGCTCTTTAGATGCCTTATCAATAGCAAGCCCGCTTGAGCAAGCAGCATTGAATAATGTACTGCTAGAGTTAGTAAAACAAAATGATTTCGATGAAGGCATGGTTTATTTTCAGGTTACACGCGGGGCAGCTAATCGTCAGTTCCATTTCCCTGACCCACCCGGACCCAGCTCACTTATCGCTTTTATCTTGCCTTTAAAACTGATCGATCGTCCCGAAGAAATTACAGGTGTCAAAGTGGTTTCAACAGAAGAAATACGCTGGAAACGGCGCGACATCAAATCTATCGGCTTACTGGCACAGTGCCTTGGCAAACAACAAGCTGCCGAGCAAGGCTGTCATGAAGCACTAATGGTGGAAGATGGCATGGTGACCGAAGGCACATCTAGCAACGCTTATATCGTCAAAGACGACGTTATTATCACTCGACCGCTGAGTAACAAAATTTTAGCAGGAGTGACACGTAAAGCCATGCTAGCCTTAGCCAAAGAGCAAGACATGCGCATAGAAGAGCGCCTTTTTTCGCTTGAAGAAGCTTATGCTGCAGATGAAGCCTGTATTACTGCTGCTTCAAATTTCATTATGCCCGTTGTTGAAATAGATGGACATCAAATAGGTTCAGGAAAACCTGGTCCAATAGTAACTCGATTGCGCGAGTTGTATATCCATTTAGCCTTGCACGATTAAGCGCTGATTAGTATCAAAATCACATCGTTAGTAGGGCGGAACCCCAAGTAAAGCCGCCGCCAAAAGCTTCGATCATTATTTTATGGCCAGGCATAATACGCCCATCGCGTAACGCCACATCTAAAGCCATCGGTACAGATGCGGCTGATGTGTTGCCATGTTGATCAACCGTGACCACCACCTTATCCATCGACAGCCCTGCTTTTTGGGCAACTGACTCGATAATTCGAATGTTTGCTTGATGCGGTACCATCCAGTCAATTTCATCGGCGGCTAAACCATTTTCTGCCAATGTCCGCCTGGCTAAATTGCCCATTTCTTTTACGGCCCATTTGAACACTTTTTGGCCATCCATCTGCACAAAAGCATTAGCTTCAATCACATCAGCATAACGTTTTGACACGCCGCTAGGCACACATAGCGCATCTCGAAACTGGCCATCGGCATGAATATGAGTAGAGTGAATGCCAGCAGTATCACTAGCTTCGAGTACGACTGCACCTGCACCATCGCCGAAAAGTACGCAGGTACGTCGGTCAGTCCAATCAAGAATACGTGAAAACGTCTCTGCACCGATTAACAGCACCTTTTTAGATGAGCCAGCGCGAATAAAATTATCAGCCACGCTAAGTCCATAGGCAAAGCCTGCGCATACAGCTTGTACATCAAATGCAGGGCAACCGCCAATACCAAGCTTTTCTTGCACTAAAGTGGCGGTGCTTGGAAAGACTAAATCAGGCGTGGAGGTCGCAACTAAAATAAGGTCGATGTCTTTTGGGCCACTTTGGCTTGCTTCTAAGGCTTGAACAGCCGCCTTATAAGCCAAATCAGAGGTGGTTTCACCTTCAGCGGCAATATGCCGCGCCTTGATGCCCGTGCGTTGTGTAATCCACGCATCGGTAGTATCAATGGTTTCAGCTAGTTCGTCATTGGTCAAACGCTTTTCAGGCAAATAGCGCCCTGTACCAACAACACGAGAATAAATCATACTTAATTAAAGTCTTGTTTTTATATTCTCAATAATACCTGCTCTAGATTCCTTAAGGGCAACTTTTATCGCACTTTCAAAAGCCAACATATCTGCACCGCCATGGGATTTAATCACTATACCATTAAGACCAACAAACGAAGCACCGTTATAGCGTCGGTGATCGATACGATTGCGCAAGGCCTGTAATACTGGCTTAGCAACTAATGCAGATAGTTTGGTGCTGACTGAACGAGAAAACTCCTCTTTTAAAACTGAAGCCACCATCTGCGCTAAGCCTTCGCTGGTTTTTAGAGCAACATTACCAACAAAACCATCGCAAACAATTACATCAGTATCGCCAAGAAAAATATCATCACCTTCAACATAACCGATGTAATTTAAGTCACTTTCTTTGAACAAAGCTGATGCTTCTTTAATTAGTTCACTGCCCTTCATGTCTTCACTACCAACATTGAGCAACCCCACACTGGGCTTTGCATCGGTGCCGTGCCAGCTTTTGGCAACAGCTGCACCCATCAAGCCGAATTGCAATAAGCTAGGGGCGGAGCTATCAATATTTGCACCCAAATCAAGAATATGGCTAACCCCATTTAAGCGCGGCAAGGCCGAGCAAATTGCAGGGCGATCAATGCCATCAATAGTTTTGAGTACAAACCGTGCAGTGGCCATCAAAGCACCGGTATTGCCAGCACTAACGCAGGCCTCGGCGCGATTTTGTTTGACCATCTCGATCGCAACACGCATCGAGGAATCCTTTTTCTTACGCAGCGCCATACCTGGCGCATCATCCATGTTTACAACTTCAGATGCGTGCTGAAAAACCAGCCGTTCTCGCACATCATCGCTAACTTCATTTTGCGTTAGTGCCGCCTGCAATTTAGCTTCATCGCCAACTAAAATGCATTGCAACTGTGCATCGCCTTGCAACGCATTAAGCGCAGCAGGCAATGTAACACTTAAACCCGCGTCACCGCCCATGGCGTCGATAGCAATCGTGTTGATCGGCTGCGCCATGTTCAGCAATAAGCTAAATCAAATTCAGTAATATTGATATTGCTAGTCTTTGTCGGCCATAACGACCACTTGCTTGCCTTTATAATAGCCTGTTTTAGTTACATTATGACGGCGATGCAGTTCACCTGTTGTAGGGTCTTCCGATAGCGCAACACTCGGCAAAGAATCATGTGAACGACGCATGTCGCGGCGTGAACGACTCTTCTTACTTTTCTGTACTGCCATTTTGGTTTTCTCTAATTAATTGTTAAATTCGACCACACCTTATACTCTAAGTATTAGTATTACAGATGTGGATAAAACCGCGCGATTATAGCGATAGACGCCCGCGCAATCAAAGCCTATTTATCTTAACTTTACGGCTTATATCCACTGCAATCAAGCCTAGCTTGAGGTGAAATCATGCTCGTGGCAATGGCTCATTACCTTTTATTATGTCCGCCGATTTCTCTGCTGTCATAATCGTAGGGCAATTTAAATTGCCATTGGTGATGCTTGGGAACACACTAGCGTCCACCACTCGCAGCCCTTTTAATCCATGCACCTGCATGTTTGCATCAATGACAGCCATACCATCATAGCCCATCTTACAAGTACAGCTGGGGTGATAAGCACTCTCTCCATGATTGCGGACAAACTCTAATATTTGCTCGTCGCTTTGTACATCACTGGTAGGTGATAACTCTTCACCGCGAAGCTCTGCAAAGCTAGGCTGCTCGAATATCTCGCGGGTTTTCTTAATAGCTTCAACCCATTCGCGCTTGTCTTGCTCAGTAGATAAGTAATTGAACTGAATTTTTGGCGCTGCACGATAATCATTACTGGCCAGTTTGACATGGCCACGGGCATCAGTATTCATCGGCCCAACATGCACTTGAAAACCATGCTGCTTTTGCGGTGTACCATCATAGCGAATCGCTAAGGGTAGAAAGTGATACTGTAAATTAGGGTAGGCGCAATCTGGATTAGATTTAATAAACCCGCCACCTTCAAATTGATTGGAAGCCCCAACGCCTGTTTTGGTTAAATACCATTGCACACCAATGCGTGCTTGATTCCACCACTTCATCGCAGGGTATAACGATACAGGTTGCTTACAGGCTTGCTGCATGTAAATTTCTAAATGGTCCTGCAAATTATTCCCAACACCTGGCAAATCCTGCTGCACCTCTACTCCCACAGCTTCTAAATCAGCCGCATGTCCAATACCGGACAATTGTAATAATTTAGGCGAATTAAAAGCACCTAAAGAGCTAATAATCTCACCCCCCTGTATCTGCTCACCATTAGCCAAGATCACGCCCGTGACCTGCTTATCTTTAAGCACAACTTTAACTACTTCAATACCAGAGCGTACAGTCAAGTTAGGTCGCTGTAAGGCATTTTGCAGATGACCGCGTGCCACGCTCATGCGTTGCCCCTTATACACTGTCATATCAAAACGTCCAACACCTTCTTGATCTACGCCGTTTAAATCATCCCGATAAGCATGCCCTGCTTCTTGTGCAGCATCGAACCATGCTTTATAAAGCGGGCTTTCACAGGCGCCTACCGATATTTTCATGGGTCCGTCATTACCCCGTACCGGACTGCTGCCACCTAACCACGTTTCCATTTTTTTAAAATAGGGCAAGTTATCAACATAAGACCAATTTTCAAGACCTTTATTAGCCGCCCATTTATCATAATCTCCTGGGTTACCACGCACATAAATCATGCCATTTATCGCCGACGAGCCACCTACCGCTTTGCCTCGCGGATGCGCAATCTTACGATTATTCATAAAAGGCTCAGGCTCGGACCAGTACCCCCAGTTGTAGGTTTTGCCATTTAGTGGCCAAGCCAATGCAGCTGGCATGTGCACACGAAAATCCCACCATGGTGCCCATTTCCCTGCCTCAATTAATAAGACTTGCGTACTGGGGTCTTCAGACAAGCGGTTAGCTAGCACACAACCTGCCGACCCTGCACCTAAAATAATATAATCGTACTGCTTAGCCATGAGAAGTGCCTTACACTGTTAGAATGATTAGGATGATAAATTTGTCACCGCATTCAATTCAATGCAATACGGCTGCAATAACGAAGTTTAGTCGATTATTGACCAATAGTAATGTCGAACACGAAGTATATTTGTTCAATAATTCTTGTACATTAACTATACGTAAT